>JAZNGO010000036.1:0-4948 GCA_045576515.1 Candidatus Nanosyncoccus sp.
CGTTTTTATAATTATTTTTATTGACTATCACGCCCATTTTCGCTTTCCTAAATAAATTTATTCGACTTTTTTATTATACCACACAAAATTCGTGTTATAATACAATATAGATTATTATTAAAAGGAGGAAAAATGGCGACTAAAAAGTCGAAATCGTCGAACAAGTCCGCAAAGGTCCATTCGGCAAAAGGGGGACATACCGAGAAGTCTGACAAAAAGCCAGAGCTCGAAAAAACTAACACCAACACTACCACAGTAGTGTCTACTCACAAACAATCTTGCTTTAGCGGGTTTTTTGCCAAGAAATACGAAGAGAAAGAAAGCATTCTCACTATATTCAAAAACCACAAATTCTACGGTGCCCTACTTGGCGAAATTATAGGCACAATGTTTATAGCATTGTTGCTATTGTCGCTATCACTTATGGGTATTGCCAATGTAGCTATGTATTCATTCGCAATCATTGCCGTACTTATTGCTATCTATGCATTCTCCGGCGCATGCCTCAACCCTATTATCACTGTAGGCATGATGGCCTCTCGCCGCATGTCTGTGATACGTGGTGTAATGTATATCATCGCAGAAGTACTCGGTGCTTGGCTAGGCTGGCTCATCTTCAATGCCTTCCATCTAGCTGGTGGCGAAACAGCTTACGATGTACCAGCTATGGCTGAAATAGCCGAAGGTAACTTCTGGCTAGTTACATGCATCGAGCTTCTAGGCGCATTTATCATTGGCTTCTTCTTCTCGAGAGCCCTTGAATACAAGCGCAGCGTATTTACCTTTGCCGCTGTAGTAGCAGGTGGTTTGGCTCTAGCAGTGGTTATTGGCTATGTTGTATCCGCAGCTTTCCTAGGGCTCAACAACAATTTCGTGTTCAACCCAGCCGTAGCCATGATGATGCAAATCTTCCCGCAATCTGGTGAATTTGGCGAAGTTATAGGAGGCGTCTGCCAAGCTCTAGCCATCTATGCATTGTTCCCAATGATTGGTGGCGCTATAGGTTTCTGCCTCTCAGATTTCACTAAGAAACTCTCAGAAGACTAACATAGCTACACCAAATGAACTGGAGCAAACTCCAGTTCATTTTTATTGTTACCTTTTAGTAAAGACTATTGTTTAGGGAATAGCGGTACCTTGGGAGGCACTATTTCGCCGGCAAATATCTCAAAGATCTTTTCTGAAACATCTGGCAAAAACGGACTCAACATATAGTTCGCGCTCAGCAGTTTTCGTATTAAAGTTTCCAAACATTTCTGCAACTTCTCTACCTCGCCGGCCTTAGCTAACATCCAAGGTTTTTGTTCATCTATGTCTTTATTTATTTGTTGTATTTTACCCCATACATAATCAAATGCTCTTGATAATTCATACTTGTTCATTAGCTCTACATATTCAGTATCAAAAGCAAAGTCCGGCCTATTCTCTAGCTTTATACCATTTTTGCTAGCCAAAGTAGCTAGTCTCTGCACCAAATTCCCAAGATCATTTGCTAGTTCATTGTTGTACGCTTCATCATATTTTACCCACGTAAAATCTGCATCATTAAAAGTGTCTGCATGTCGCAAGAAATAATATCTAAAAGCATCCAGCCCATGCTTATTTACTACCTCTATCGGCTCCACAACATTACCTATAGATTTACTCATTTTCTGACCATCCACCAGCACTAAACCATGAGATAGTAACGTCTTTGGTAATGGCAAGTCCAAACCTATCAACATAGCCGGCCATATAATAGCATGAAATCTCAGTATATCTTTACCTACCACCTGCAACGCAGCTGGCCACCATGCACTAATATCCTCATCCGGATATCCTAGCACAGTGATATAGTTAGACAATGCATCTATCCACACATACATTACCTGCGATTCATCATTAGGCACCGGCACTCCCCACGTAAGCTGCTCTTTGGAACGCGAAATAGATACATCTGGAGCTTCTTCTAGTAACCTTAGCATATCTTTCTTGCGAAATTCAGGCAATATTTGCATCTCGCCAGATGCTATTTTTGCACGAATTTGGTCTTTAAAATCAGATATTTTAAGATAATAATTCTCCTCGACTAACTTTTCGTATGGCTTTTGATGGTCTGGACAGACTCCACCGTTATCATCATATTCTTTTTGCGTAATAAATCTTTCACAGCCCGTACAATACCATCCTTCATACTTTGCTTTATAAATATGCTTTTCCAACCTTTGCCAGATTTCTTGACATCTACGTTCGTGCGCTTCATCAGTAGTACGAATAAAATCAGTATAAGATACGCCAAGTTTCTCGATAAAATTCCTAAACTTCTCCGCATTCTGTTTTACGTATTCTTCTACCGGTATACCTAGTTCTACAGATTTTTGATAAATTTTATTACCATGTTCATCTACACCAGTTTGCAACCTCACTTCGTCACCATTTAGTCTTGCATATCTAGCACAAGTATCCGCTATACAATAATCCATTGCATGCCCTATATGAGGCGCGCCATTAACATAAGGTATTGCAGTCGTAATATATCTCTTATTCATAAATATATTTTACAATACTTTTTGTTTACTTTCAAGTTCACACCCAACACACCGAGCCAATCTGACTCGGTGTGTTATTTCTTAATACCGATTATTTTCTACTGACCAAATAGTCCTGTGCCAGTAAGCTCCATTACCAGTACCGCTGCTAATGCCGCAGCCACTATAAAAGCAATAATAGATAACGCCATCAGTACCTTTTTATTAGATTTCTTCTTTGCTGGCTCAGCCGTTTGTATACCAGCACTCATAGGATTTACTTCTGGTTGTGTTGCAGGGTCAGTGAAAGACACATTCGGCGTAGAAGCTTGCATGGCTTCGCTACTTGCTGAAAACGGATTACTTGCTGGTGCACTAGCTTCTTTTTCCATAGCCCCACTCATAGGTGTTGCCCCAGTCGGCGCAGAACCTTGCTCCACTAAAGAGTTTAAAGCGCTACTAGTAGAATCTGCTACTGGGCGTGATGGAGCCACCGGGTTAAACCCATCTATATTAGTAGGGTGAGCAATCGGAGCCGCCGGAGGCACCACACCCGGCATGGTATTACTAGTATTAGCATCAACGGCTTGCGACAAAGTATCGGCCGCGCCTTCCGTCGGACTCGCCAATGGATTCGCCGTTGGCACACCCGAAGCTTGAGAGGCCCCACCAGGAGTAGCTACGGGAGGCACCGCAGGCTGAGGGGCAGGACTAGGTGCAGGCCCTGTATTTGGTAGTGGATTATTATTCGCGTCCATTATATTTCCTTTATTCTTTTACTTAATACTATTTTACCGCTTTGGCTTATTTTTTGCAATAATTTCACAACTTCACGGACTTAATTGCTTTTTTAAGTGTATTGATAGATTTCTGTAATTCCAACCCTTCTTTTTCCGAAATCTTCAAATCCAATCTTCTTATCACGCCCTTTCTACCTACTACCGATGGCCAGCCAAAACTAGTACCCGAAAAATAATCATACGAACTCACCGGCATCACTTGCATCTCATCATTTAGTATCGAATCTAGTATTGCTACCACGCAAGTAGCTATGCCATAATATGTTGCGCCTTTTTTCTCGATAATATCATATGCTTCATTACGCACAAATTCCGACATATCTTTCTGCACTTTTGTCGGTAATAAATCTTTCACTTTTTGCCCACCAACATCAGCAAGTGACCACAATGTTAATTCACTATCGCCATGTTCACCTACTTGATACGCATGTACCGACTTTGGATTAACATCTAGATAACTCGCTATCCTTTGTTCTAACCTTGCTGAATCCAGTACCGTACCAGAACCTATTACCCGCTCCGCGGGCAAACCGGAGAATTTCATTGCATAGTATGTAAGCACATCCATAGGGTTAGTCACTACTAAAAATATCCCATCGAAACCACTCGTCATTATTTGCTGTATCATACCCTGTAGTATATTCACGTTCTTTTTCAAGAGCTCCATACGCGTTTCGCCAGGCTTTTGCGCCGCGCCTGCTGTAATTATTACCACATCGCAATCTTTCGCATCTTTATATGTGCCGTTTCTTATCTTTACATAACTCGGTGCCACTGCTAAGGCATCTCTCAAATCCATTGCTTCACCCTCAGCATCTTTTGCAATAATATCCGTAAGTATTATTTCATTTATCACTGTACGCTGGTTTACTATCGCAAAAGCAATACTTGCCCCTACATTGCCAGTCCCTACTATCATAATTTTATTATTATCCATAATAATATTATAACATAAGCATTTAATAACATGAGAGCAAATTATAATAACGTATTTTACTAGTATTGAGGAATATTAAAATCCCAGTCTAATCAAAATTCCAAATACTTTCAAAATAAAGCTTCAGTTCCTCACCCACATATTCATCCTTGCTATAATTTTCTTCCAGTTCTTTTAGAAACTTTGGCGCCAAACGCTCTAACCGTTTTTTACGGTATTCCTCCCACTCAGCCGTTTCGCTCTCACTCATACTTTGCGGAAAATTCCGTCCTTTATAATGTAGCAAAAGCTCAGGCAATCTCGGGTCTTGAAATTCCGGGCAAAAATCCGCTAGCTTATCCGCACTCGCATTTCTCACCGCCGCTACTTTTATTCTATCCGTATCATCCAAAAATCCATCATACAAAGCCGCCTCTGGCTCCATGGCTGATGGATATTCCGGCTGCTCCTCCCACTTGGTGCGCATTTTCTCTGCAAACTCAGGGTGCATAAGAAGTGACTTCATATTTTTTTCTACTTGTTCTCGAGTTAAACCTATCTTGGCCCATCCATCATTTTTTTCTAATACCCCCAGTGGCGCCACCGCCGGACATTTATTATAACAAAATTCTTTTACTACCGGGAAAACCTTTTCTGGTTCTACTTCATCTATATCGTACCGCAAATCATACACTAAGATATTACCATTTCTTCCACTCGTAAGC
>JAZNGO010000037.1:0-9382 GCA_045576515.1 Candidatus Nanosyncoccus sp.
TATAGTGTGCATACGGTTTTCGGCTTGCTCAAATACTATAGACCTGTCAGACTCAAATACCTCATTTGTCACTTCCATTTCTTCTATACCAAATACTTTATTTACATCCTTGGCAATAGAAGTATTAAGGTCGTGGAACGATGGCAAACAGTGTAACAGCACCGCAGAATCTTTCGCTCTCGCCATCATTTCACTATTTACTTGATAAGGCCTTAGCAGTTCAATTCTTTCTCCCCATTTCTCTTGCGGCTCGCCCAGTGAAAGCCATACATCGGTATATATTATATCTGCCTTACCACTAAGCTCAGCAATATCCGAAGTAATAGTAATAGTCGAACCATTTTTCTGGGCTATTGGCTTACACTCTGCTACAACTTTATCTGACGGCCTCAGCTCCGTAGGCCCACATGCTATGAAATTCACGCCCATCTTTGCGCTCATTGCCATCAAGGAATTCGCTACGTTATTTCTAGTGTCCCCCACAAATGCAAGCGTCAGCCCCTGAAGCTTGCCAAAATGTTCCTCTATAGTCATAAAGTCACCTAATGCCTGCGTAGGATGACATTCATCCGTCAGGCCATTCCATACCGGCACATCAGAATACTCAGCCAAAGTATCCACCACACTTTGGTCAAACCCACGATATTCTATACCATCGTATAGCCTAGACAACACTCGTGCCGTATCTGCTATAGATTCCTTGTGCCCCATCTGCGACCCACTGGGGTCTAGATATGTTACACCCATACCCAAGTCATACCCAGCCACCTCAAAACTACATCTAGTCCTAGTAGATGTTTTTTCAAAAACTATTACTATGTTTTTGTTTGGGAATACTTTGTGGCTTTTGCCTTCTTTTTTGTATTGTTTGAATTTCCGAGCTGCAGCTAGCATATAACGAAGCTCATCTTCGCTAAAGTCTAGAATTCTCAAGAAATCTCGTCCTGTAAAATCCATTTGATGCCCTTCTTGCTTATGTTTACCATTATATATTAAAAATAATTTTAGCACAAGTGGTATAATAAAAATATGAAAAAACGTATAGTCTTAGCACTTGGCGGTAACGCCCTCCAGCAGCACGGCGAAACCACTGCCGAGGCACAGAAAAAAATAGCCGCCAAAGTAGGCAAAGTTATAGCCGACCTTTCTAGCAAATATGAAATAATCGTAGCACACGGCAATGGTCCCCAAGTTGGCAATATCCTCATTCATGAAGAATCCGCCGCCACCCCCACTGCCCCAGCTATGCCACTCGAAACAGCAGTCGCCATGAGTCAAGGGCAAATCGGCTACTGGCTTACTCAAGCCATTCACAATGCGCTCATCGCCAAAAACAAGCCCGCTAAGGTTGCCACTGTTATTTCTCAGGTTATTGTATCGCGCGACGATCCAGCCTTCCGCACCCCCACCAAGCCCATCGGCGAATTCTATTCAGAATCCAAAGCCAAATCCCTAGCCAAAGCCAACGGCTGGACAGTCAAAGAAGATGCTGGTCGCGGTTGGCGTCGCGTAGTTGCCTCTCCTCGGCCCATAGAGATAGTTGAAAAACGCACCATCATAGAGCTAGTCCAAGATGGCGTTATTGTAATAGCCGCAGGTGGTGGGGGTATACCAGTAGTTCGCACTCGTGTCCTTGGCCGCCTCAAAGGTGTAGATGCTGTTATAGACAAAGATTACGCCGCCGAAAAACTCGCCGAAGAAGTAAAAGCCGATATTTTCGTATCCGTTACTGCTGTACCAAATGTATATATCAACTACAGCCTTCCAGCCCAAGAAGCCCTCACGCATATTTCTGCCAAAGAAATACTACACCTCACTAAATACGGTTATTTCAAGTCCGGCTCCATGCTTCCCAAAGTAGAAGCCGCAGCCAAATTTGCTCGTCACGGCGGTACCGGCATTATCACCGATATCGCACATCTCAAGTCAGCCCTATCTGGCAAAGCTGGCACTATAATAACTTCTTAAGCTCTAGCTTATACCTTTCCACACCTGGCTGGTCAAATGGATTCACACCAATAAGTTTTGCGCTCACAGCACATGCTAGCTCAAAGAAATATATTAGTTCACCAAACCCTTTTTCATCATAGCTAGGCACACTTATATTCAGTACTGGTATTCCACCTTCAGTATGTGCTATTCTTACCGCCGACACCACCTTAGAATTCATATCGTCTGTCGGGAAGTCAATAATAGTTTCAAACAAATCCCGCCTTCCATCCTGCACATATTGTCCCAAAGAATGTAAATCCGTAGAATATATCACCGAATCCGGCAAAATTCCCCGCTTGTCTTTACCTTCGCTTTCACCAAACAGTTGTTTTAGCCACTCATTAAAATACATCGTAGCCGGCTCAAAGCTTGCAAACATCTCCGTATCGTATTTTTTCGCATCTAGCGCATAACGCATATAAGCATAATTCGTTGCCGGCTCCACCGCCGCACTTACCGCCTCGGCTGCACCTTCCAGCAGTTTATCAATGTCCACTCCGGCTGCCGCCATTGGCAACATCCCCACCGCAGTCAGCACCGAATATCTCCCTCCTATATCATCTGGTACCACAAACATATTGTAGCCATTCTCTACCGCTTCATCATGCAAAGCCCCTCGCTTCGCATCCGTAGTAGCATATATTCGCTGGGCGGCTTCCTCTGCACCATATTTTTCAATTAGTTTATTCTTAAAAGCCTCAAAAGCTATAGCCGGCTCCAAAGTCTCACCAGATTTTGATATTACGTTTATAGAAAAATCACGATCCCCCACTTGCTCTAGCGCATACTCTAGTTCACGTCTACTAAGTGAATTACCCGCATATATGATACTAGTATCAGACTTTGGCCTTAGCGCTTCTATCACTGCTCGATGCCCCAGGTAGGACCCTCCTATACCTATACATACCAAACATTCACTTTCATCGTTTATTTTTTTTGCGGCCTCTTTTATTCGTACTAACTCCCCCATATCATATTTTCGTGGTAGTTCCAGCCACCCGCCCATCTTATCTTGTCTTATTTCCATCAAAATGCTCTTTACTTGCTCTACATCCACATCCGCACTAAAGTTTACTTTTATCATTTTACCTCCATTGTATACTAAAATTGTATCATGTCTTGCCAAATTATCAAAAGTATGAGATAATAGTAAGATAGTACCTTCCACATACCAGGGGCTAGAGATATCGCATTTCGTCAACCACCACATATCACTATCCTTTTTACCTCATTTACATCTCTAGTCCTGCTATATCCCCCGGGCAATTGTCCGGGGGACCCTTTTGTGATATAATCACTCCATACCTATTCTCTATAAATATTAGGTAATTCATAGCCCGCGTGGCGGAACTGGTAGACGCGCTAGCTTCAGGTGCTAGTGCCTTCACGGGCGTAAGAGTTCAAATCTCTTCGCGGGCACCATACCCAGGCAATTCTATCGATTTGCCTATTTTTTAGTACTCCAACTAATCCTTGTGGGTCCTCTTACCGCGCCCCGCTATCTTGGCTATCAAAGGCTTACTTAGCTCATCGAGTATAAACACCACCGCTACTATCACCAAACAAATCCCAGTATCGGTAAGGTTCATCACTTCCAGTCCCATCACTCTCCCAGCTGGCGTATAGAAAAATACTATCTGTACCACCGCTAATATCACCATACCAATATTCAAATTTTTATTTACGCTATGATTCTTCCAAATTGGAGCTTCCAAATTCCGGCACGAATACGCAAAAACCATTTCAGAAAACACCAACGTGAAAAACGCCGCAGTAGGAGACTTCGTCAGTAAATATACGCATATCACCGCAATAGTCTTAAAAACCGCCGAAACACCAATCCGCACGCTCAAAAATTTCGTAAAAAACGATTTTGAGTTTTTTCTGACCGGACGCATCATTATATCGTTTGCTCCCTTTTCATAAGCCAGCATAATAGCCGGCACAGAGTCAGTAATCAAATTCAAGTAAAGTAGTTGTAAAGGACTAAATATTTCACCATTATTAATAGTCACGACAAACATGCCAATAACCACAATTAGCACTTCTGATATATTGCCCGTCAACAAATACGTGAGAACGTTCCTTATATTATCAAATATCTTGCGCCCTTCTGCCACGGCAGTTACGATAGTAGCGAAACTATCATCCGTCAGAACAATATCGGCTTCGGCTTTTGCGACATCTGTACCAGACACGCCCATTCCCACTCCAATATCAGCAGCCTTCAACGCCGGTGCGTCGTTCACCCCATCGCCAGTCATAGCAACAACCTTACCCTTGTTCCTCCAAGCTTTTACTATGTCTAGTTTATTCATAGGGCTTACACGAGCATATACTTGATAGTCGTCTACTGCCCGCGCAAAATCCGACTGGTCCAACTTGTCAAGCTCCATACCGGTTATTACACTCCGTTCGGACTCCACTATTCCTACTTCTTTTGCAATTGCCGTTGCAGTAGCTTCGCTATCACCCGTAATCATAATAGGGCGTATACCAGCCTTTTTACAAGCCTCAATGGCAAGCTTCGCATCCGGCCTCGGCGCATCTTTCATTGCAGCAAATCCCAAAAATATCAAGTTTTCCTCAAGCCCACTATCAATCTTAAGTTCTCCTTCTAGTTCTCTATAAGCAAAAGCCAACACGCGATAAGTTTTTTTAGATTCTTTCATCTCCACTTCTTTTAATTTCTTTTCAGTTTTGTTATCCATCTTACGCACTTTATCTTCTTCCAAAACCCTGTTACATTTACCAACAATAGAATCAAAGCTGCCCTTACTCCATACCATATACTTGCCAGATTCCGCCATTTTGTTTACCGTAGTCATCATTTTACGCTCAGAATCAAAAGGTAATTCACCTACACGTGGATTTTTATCACGAAATTCGTCCACATCATAATAATCTTCCAAACATTCGTAAAGCGCGATTTCCGTAGGATCACCCAAATATTTCTGGTGATTTTTTTCGGCATCATTTGCCAAAGCCATAGCCACAAACAGTAAATTCTTCTCGTCTAACTTATCAGCAGTCACATTTTTACCATCAAAATACAACTCACAAATACGCATTTTATTCTCGGTAATAGTCCCAGTTTTGTCTGAACAAATTATTTCGGTGGACCCAAGCGTCTCTACACTCGGCAGTGTTTTCACTATGGCCCTCTTCCTAGCCATATCTCGCACGCCTATAGCCATTATTACCGTTATTACCGCCGACAGCCCTTCTGGTATCGCCGCCACCGCCAAAGAAACCGCCAGCATCAGAGCATCCATCAAAGGTTGCCCTCTCATCAGCCCAACTATTATCATTATTGCAATAATAAACAATATAATAATAGAAAGAACTTTCCCAATATTATTGATTTTCTGCTGCAAGGGCGTTATTTCTTTTTCCACAGTTTGCAGACTGCCAGCTATCAGCCCTATTTGCGTGTTCATTCCGGTCACACATACCACTGCCTGGCAACGCCCATTTACTATATTTGTGCCAGAATAAATCATATTCTTCCTTTCAGAAAGCACCGTATCCGTTCTTAAAGCATTCAACGTCTTTGCTACTGGCACCGACTCCCCAGTTAGCGCCGACTCATCCACCCGAAGAGAAGTTTCCCATATCAACCTACTATCCGCTGGTACACTGTCTCCGGCCTCCAATACTACAACATCACCCGGTACTACCTCTCTGCTAGGAATCTCCTTTGTTTCTCCATCACGCTTCACTTTTACCATGCTTATTTGCATCTTAGACAATGCATTCATGGCCTCATCTGCCTTTTCCTCTTGAAAAAATCCCAAAGCTGCATTCAGCACCACAATAGCAATTATTACTATCGAATCCCAAAAAGGCTCTCCATTCATTACATCAACAGCCATTGATACTATCGCTGCAACAAACAATATCCCCACCATAAGATCCCTAAATTGATCTACAAACCTCCAAAATTTAGAACGCCGATGAGAGCTCTTTATGGTGTTATCCCCATATTCACCTAGTCGCGCCTTTGCCTCTGCTTCAGAAAGCCCATCCGGAGTAGTATCAAAATCTTTTAAGACTTCATCGAGATTTAAATGATGAAATAACGCCTGCGTCACTTTACTGCCCCAAAGTCTTAATCTTACCAAAATCTACTGCTTCCACTGCTCGCCTTAGGGCTGTCTCAGACCCATAGTAAGTTTGCTGACCTGGCGCATCGCTCAACATATGTTGCGCAAACGGAAAGCAAGCCGCTCTTTCTAGTTTCGCACCGAACCGTCCAGTAGTAGCAGTCCTGGCCTCCGCAAGCCTAACATCTTTCAAGGGCACTTCCAAAGCCTGCTTCATTTCTTCCGGATAAAAAGTCAAAGAAAACAAATCCCCGTCTGTCTCCCCCGCCAGTCTGCCGTAGGCTATCGAAGTATTTCCCTCTATCCATAATTTTTGATCCAGTGCCTTCATCTTTGCTGACATTAAGCTTGCTTCACATTTTACTATCTTTTTTCTGTCCAGACTTTCCATATCGCATACAAATTCGCCCTCACAAGTAGTAGTCATCACTGCCCCTTTTACATCCGGCGATTTTAAACCATGTTTTTCATCGTACGAGATGCTGTCGCTAATATAATCCATCATAATCCAGCTAAGCAATCCCGTATTATTATTTTTCGCCACTAAATAATACTCCGCCCTCGCCCCCCAAAACACGCTCGTATGTATCCGAAACATACTCACTATTCCATAGTATTTTTCTGGCCCACCTTCAAACACGGCAGCTCTTGCCGGCACAAATCCCTCTGGCATAAATTTCTGCACTTTACTTGGCTCCGGTATTTCATAAAACAAGAAAAAGCAATACGGCTCCACTACGAACGGCATTTTAGTAGCCTTTTTTGTGGCGCTAGTCACTATTTTCCTTTGCAACCACACTGGCAATTTGTTTAGCCTAGTTTGCATATAGTGTGACTGCCCCACCATCATAGGATCCACCAGTTTTTCTACCCCCTTAGCATATTTCAATACATTCATGCTTAAATTATATCATACACAGCTTGTTTGTCCGCTTCTATAAGTTTCAACCTCGCCCTTATTTCCTTATCCCCAATTTTTATTGCCCTTGCAAGTGCTGGGTCGTCTTTCATTGGCATGAAAAATTCCTTCCATGCCCTGTATTCATCCTCTGTTCTTATTACGTTAGCCATATAGCGCGGATAGCTATCCAGTGATTTATCTCCCATCATTTTCTTCACATATTCCCAATTATCCGCTAGCCATTTTCGCACCTTCGTCTGCGACTTAGCATTGCGATACAAGTGAATAAACAAATACAGTTGGTCTTGTGGTTTTACTATTTCTGGTTTATCTAGCAGCTCTATTGTCTTGGCTAACACTTTCTCGTCTTTTGATATCGCTCCCGCAAACAATAGTTCAAATTTCACTTCCGGATCTGCTATTTTTTGGTAGGCCTCCAAATATTCATCTATTATTTCCGGATCTTGATACATCTTAGCGTCAAATATATTTTCACGTATTTCCGGGTCGAGTTTATCATACTCCGCACTATACATATCTGCTAATTTTGTCATATTCTCAGGCGTTTTCGCATAATAATCCATTCCCATTAATATCGCACGCAATCTTATCGTGTTTTCATCGTCATCTTTCCTTGTCACTAGCCCAAGTTCTTTTAGTTTTGGCTGTGCCAGCTCCCCTACCAGCTTTTTAAACTTCTTTTCTTCTTCTGAATCATCCTCAAAAAACACCTTCAAATTCGCTATTATCGACACTATTATATTCCACACCGCAGCTTTATCTTCATTTTTAAATTTCTTTATTAGTGGCACCAGGGAGGCCGCACTTACCAGCTCTGTCCTAGCTAATAGATTTCTATCTATTAGTAAGCGTATTTTTTCTTCTAGGCTCAGCTCGTCAAATTTAGCCAGCTTTTCCTCAAATTCATCATCAGACAAATTCAATACATAATGCCCAGACATATCATCGCTTACTTTGGGTATTGGCCATTCCTCATTTTCCATCGGCCCATCCAGCAAAAACCTCTGCTGTTTTTCGCCAGTTATCACAGGATATCCAGGCCTATCTATAAAAGCATGCATTAGCTTGCCTGGATCAAACTCCGCATATGGCTTCAGGCACGTCCACAAATCATCACCCACTGTGTTCTCATATTTATACTTCTCAAAATAATCTCGTATGCCTTTACAAAAATTATCCCATCCCATCGCCCTTATTAACATCAACATCAGCCTTGCGCCCTTCGAATACACAATTGCTCCGTCAAATAATGTCGCTATCTCTGCTGGGTCATTTACATCTTGATGTACCGATTGCACATCTTTATACGCATCCCGCATCAGCGCAGCAAGGCAATCTCCAGTAAAAAACCCTTCAAAAATCTTATATTCTGGGTGTATGTAGCCCACTGCATAGTATTCCATCACACTAGCAAACGATTCATTTAGCCACAAATCATCCCACCAGTCCATAGTTACCAGGTCACCAAACCATTGGTGCGATAATTCATGCGCTACAGTCAGCGCCACACTTTTTTTAGTACCCAGCGTAGCAGACTTACTTGCGAGTAACATGGATTCACGATACGTCACCAGCCCCCAGTTCTCCATCGCCCCCGCTTCAAAATCCGGCAACGCCACCTGGTCTAGCTTGGCCAGCGGATACGGCACCCCAAAATTATTATCATAAAATTCTAGTGATTTCGCCGCTGTTTCATTGGCATAGTCTACCGCATCTATGTCCTGTGCCAAAGTCGCATAAGTTGTTATTTCTACCCCATGTGCATTTTTTATCGTTTTACCATGAAATCTTCCTATCACCCACGCTAGTAAGTATGTGCTCATCCTTGGTGTTGGTTCAAATACTACAGTGTTTCCTTTTTTCTCCCTTACAGGGGTATTGGCTAGTATTATATCATTCCCCACCTCTGGTACACTGATAGTCAGCTCAAACACTGCCTTTGCTCCAGGCTCATCTATACAGGGAAACGCCTCTCTAGCATAGTGGCTTTCAAATTGAGTCGCCACTATCACCTCTGTTTTGCCCCTATATTCATAGGTGGACAAATACGCTCCCTGCATGTTCTCATTTAGAGAGCCATGGTACCCTACTTCTATAGTTACTTCGCTCCTAGGTACGTTATTTACCGTGAGAAGCCCATCCACCACTTCAAATTCTGCTTTTTTACCATTTACCAGCACCTCGTCTACAGATAAGCCCACTGTGTGAAATTTCACTTTTTCGGCCTTTGTTTGGCCTTTTATCACTACTTTTCCCCCTATAGTCTTAGCGTTTTTGTCTATATTTAGGTCAAGTTTGTACCTTTCTGGCACAAAATATTTTACCAATCTTTCCATTTTCCTCCTTTTTACTAATAATAACA
>JAZNGO010000038.1:0-29013 GCA_045576515.1 Candidatus Nanosyncoccus sp.
AATGTAGGAAAATCTTCACTTTTTAACTCGCTAGGCAAAAAGCAACAAGCTATAGTGTCCAGTCGTCAAGGTACAACTAGAGATATCAACCGAATAAGCGTAAAGTACAAAGGTAGAAAATTAGAAATCTTGGATACGGCAGGCCTGCGCAAGCCTGGTAAGCGCGAAGTAGGCATAGAGAAATTCTCAGCTATTCGCACCCTGGCCGCTATAGAAGAAGCGGATATTTGTGCACTGCTAGTAGACTCCACCGAGCCACACAGCAAGCTAGACCAATCTTTAGCCGGGCAAATAGTGGAGGCCGGCAAGGGCATAATAATGGTAGTGACCAAGGCGGACTTACTGGATGAAGCCACGCCTACTAATTATTTTGGCGAAGAAAATGTAGGGAATCGTACAGCAGCAGACTTCTTGATAGATGCGCTGGAGAAAGATTTTGATTTTCTTCCGTACGCGCCTGTGCTGATTACCAGCTCAGAAACAGGGCAAAACGTAACGCAGCTTTTTGAGCTGGCGCTAGAGATAGACGCAAATCGCCATACCGAAATAAAAACATCGGAACTAAATAAGATTCTAAACGAAGCTATAGTGGCACACCCGCCAGCAGGACTCAAAAACACCCGGCCAAAGCCAAAGTATATAGTGCAGACTGATGTATGCCCGCCGTGGTTTGTGGTGCATGGGCACGACTTAGGGCTACTCCACTGGTCGTGGAAAAGGTTTTTGGAGCGAAAAATTCGCGAAAAATACCCTTTTATGGGTACGCCTATAATGCTATCGTATCGCAGTGATAGCAAAAATTCCAAGGATAGTATATAATAGGTTTAGGTGGGAGCAAATTTAGCAAATGCTCTCATTTTTGTAGGCGAGCATCTGCTAGTACATTAAAAAGGAGGAGTTTATATGGCAGAGCAAAATGTTTATGTAATAGACACAAATATTTTAATTGACTACCCGGATATTATCCAGGATGGCGAACATCGCCCCGACAAGCCCACCATAGACTTAAGCTCGGCGCACCTGGTGATACCTACTATCGTCATTCAGGAGCTTTCTAAGTTTAAGAATGAGAAATCGGACCGTGGCTGGGCAGCTAGGGCGGTGTCTAGGTGTATAAGGGATCTCACACAGGGGCACGATACCACAATGTACAAGTCGTACACGATGTCTGCGCCGGTGCAGGTAGGCGATAGCAAGCAGTTGTTGTCTGTACTGCCTTTGCATCGGGACTTTTGCAAGAATTTGCCTTTCTACCCGCGTAGCGATGACATGGATGGGCAGATTATCCTCACAGCTATGGCGGCAAGCCTAGCAGCAAGAGAAGGCAAAGTAGCGGGTGACATGGAGCAAGGTGTCTTCAGCACCAGGAAGTTCAATAACATCACCTTGCTGACCAACGACAACGGCTTAGCGATTCGCGCGCGCGAATATGGCGTAAAAACAAGTCGCTATGGCTACCAATACCCAGAGCCGTACACCGGCCGGCGCGATATTACCGTGCCGTATGATTTGCTGTACAAGCAATTCATTGCTTTGGGCTATATAGAGCTGGAAGATTGGCAAAAGTACATGCCGGACCAGCCTAAGCTTATCGCCAATGAATTTTTGGTGATGAGCGCTTCTTTAGACAGCATACCATCCCGAACGAGCGACTATCCATACGGCTTGGACTTTTCTCATATCGGTAGATACGATAGCAAAGCCCAGCAAATAGTACCGCTAAAGTATATCCGTAGTTGCCCGGTTGTACCCAAAAACGCTGGCCAAGCTATCTATGCAGAGGCTCTGATGGACCCGGAGATAGATGCGGTAATCTGCACCGGGCCGGCGGGCTCTGGCAAAACCTACATGCCCACCATTTACGGCTATGATGCTTGCAAGAAAGGCCAGTTTATAGACGTAGCGGTAGTGCCGTGTAAAAGTGGTAGCACGCTGGGTGCTTTACCTGGAGATTTGGATGAAAAGATGAATCTTGATGTACAGCCGCTCAAAAACGCCCTGCGTAACTACATTTTGAGCGAAGACCCGGATTTTTGCAAGGAACTTGCCAACCTCAGAAAGCATGGTGTTTCTTCGGAAAGGGAGGGTTCTAGACGCTCTCTCAAGGCACGCTTAGATGACAACGTACAGATGATATGGGAAAACTGGTTCCATAGCATCCCCGTAGAAAATGCCCGCGGCCGAGATTTCGCCTATGCGCTGGCTATTTACGATGAATTCCAAGATCAAAATGCCTCCCAAGCGGATACCCTGATAAAGCGTATCGGCGAGGAGGGCAAAATAGTCATAGCTGGCGATGTAGCGCAAATTCACACGCCGTATTTGGACGCCAGCAACAACGGCCTGGTATACGCTTCGCAGCTGATGCTGGATGACCCCAGAGTAGCACAGGTGTATATCACCGAAGATGAAGTAGTACGCCACCCCTTGGTAAAAGAGATAGCTCGGCGCCAAAAACGCAGATAAACTCACCTACTACAGCCCCACCTTGAAGGTGGGGCTATTTTTGGTATAATAATAGATATGAAACTTGTGGTAGGGCTGGGGAACCCCGGCAATAGGTACAATTTTACTAGGCATAATTATGGCTTTCTGACGCTAGATTTTTATTTTCGGCTGCATAACCTTACTTGGAGCGAAAAGCCACGCCTAGGAGCCATATGGGGCCGAGAAGATGATGTGATTTTTATAAAGCCACAAAATTATTATAATGAAAGTGGGCCAGTGGTAGCTAGCTATATGAGGTATTATAAGATACCGGCCTCTGATATTCTGGTAATATGCGATGATTTCGTAATAGAGTTTGGTCGTGTGCGTTACCGGTCACAGGGGTCGTCCGGAGGCAATAACGGGCTTAAATCTATTATCGCCGCTATCGGCACTACGGAGTTCCCGCGGCTACGCCTCGGCACGGGGAATGACGCTATTCGTCATAGAGTGGGGGATATGGATTTTGTGTTATCGAAGTTTACACTGGAAGAAAAGCAAAAGTTACCTCAAATACTGAGGGGGGTAGTAAAAGAATATTTATTGACGAACGAGGCAGCGAACTGATTCGCCCATGGAACGTCTGAAGTGAGCCTCAAGGTTAGCTGCGTCTTTGCCAAAAGCAATTCCATTTGCAGTCACACTGCCTCCATATTGCCAATATACTACACTGGACCAGTAATAGCCAGCTGACCCAGCATATCGTAATGCCCCGACCATAGAGCCAGATGAGTATTCAATCCCTCCTCCACGAACAAGAAAAAGAGGATTGTTGCGAATACCATAAAAACCATTTGCCGTGTAGGACATATCTGTTAGTCCTGTGGTGATATTAGATGAATATAACAATTGACCAAATTCATAATTGGAAGCAGTGGCCGTTGAATCTGACTGCACTATGGGAAGTCTCCATCCAAAGGGGCAAATTGAATTAGAGGCTATTGAATTATGAGATGTTAGGCTTGCCGAGTAATTACTAGCTACGGCTGCAGACCAATTATAATAGGTCCCTAGAAGGTAGTATAAGTGGCTTTTTCCATCCGTTGACATACAGCTCCTCGTATGGTCATTGTCGCCGAAAGGCGTTACGCATAGTTGGCTATGAACTGAATAAGGCACATATTCGTTATCTCGCCAACCTTCTATGCTGTTGCTACTGCCCATATTAAGTGTGGTGGCGGTTTCGGCTGGCGACCAAATAATTTTGCGGCCATCGTTAGAGTAGCCATTTACGTACGCTCCATTGCCGGATTCGTTTAGATCAGTATTTCGCGATGTGAGCGTTGCTGTGCCCTCACAGCCTAGGCACAGGTCTAGATTTTGTACCATCCAGATGTTACCATCGGCTTGTTTGGCTATCCAGTATGTTTTACCGTCACGATTATCTACTGCCTGTATTTTATCACCTATGTTTTTTAGTTGCGACTTTATAATATTTGTTTCTTGCATATAAAGTGGTGATGGTTTCCCCACCGCATAAAAATTAATCACATTAGAGTAAGTACCAGAAGGCTGGGTGGGGCTAGACCTAGCAGCTATACGGAAGTCTATGCTTTTACTATCTGCTGGGGAGGTGGTGTCTATGAGTAAGGCTGGGTTGTTTGTAGATGTGTTATTGCCCACTGTGCTATATAGTGGAAGGCCATGGTAAGTAGACCAAGTAGAGCCATTGTCTAGTGAGGTAGAGTAGCCCCAGGTATTATCTGTGTCTAGCTGTGGTAGGCTGGCATTAGTAGCTATGCTGGTGAAGGTAAAGTCCATGGTGCTGTCACCGTGTATTAGGTCTGATGTATTGTATGATGTACTATTACCTACACTGGCTAGTAATGAATAGCCATAGGCTGTGTTGGTGGATACATTTACTGTGATGGTATTACTAGTAGCTGTAGTACCTGGTGCTATAGTGGGTATAGTGATAGAGTCTGGTGATACTGAAATAGATAGTATAGGATTAAAGTTAAAGGAAACATCTGTAGAGCTTTGGTAGGAGAGGGCAGAAGTAGTAGAAATAGGAATACCTACTATAGTGCCAGTAAGGAATGTTATGTTCAGTAATGATAATGTTATGATACTAAAACATAACATTATGATACTAAATCTTGGTGTTATGATGTTTTGTCTATCTGTTATATGGCGAGTTATGTTTATCATGATTAATGTTATGTTTTACTAAGTTAAGGTTATGATGTATTAGATTAGTGTTATGGTTATATTATAGCATAAGCGGCGAGAATAGGGTACAGTGCAAGTTTTTCAAATTAGAATTTTTACTTACTTTTGCGTGCACGTGGATAACACGTAACGGTCGCCCGCTATGGGCATAGTGGGTTATGAATATTATATTATGTTTATGTTTACAATTTTTTTTTATGTTTGTAAAAAATGTGCTACAATAATATAGGAAATTATTGAAAATCGTAGTTGACAGCGTAATAAAACTATGATATTATAAGTATAATTACCAATATTAACAGAAGTAAAATAAGGAATAAATAAATGGATAAAAATGCGGAAATCCTAAAAAAAGCAATCTCCGGAAGCCTTGATATTATCGAGCAAGACCGAGAAAAAGAAATTATTTCGCGGCGTTTTGGTTTGACTGGCCAAAAAGAAACGCTAGAACAAATAGGCGAGTCTCTTTCTATCACTAGGGAACGGGTGCGCCAGCTAGAAAAAGCCGTGTTGATTCGTCTTCAAATTTCCGCAGAAGACAATGAGATTCCAGCACTAGCCGCCGCTGAAAAAATTCTCATCCGCAATCTTACCGAAATGGGGCGGGTAGCTAAGATTTCTGACCTTGCTGATAAAGTTTACGCTAGAGAAACCACCGCGTCCGAAAAGACCGGCATTCATTTTATTGCTACCTTTTCTACAAGCCTTACTGTAGTAGAAGAAAACGACCGCTACTATGCTGCTGTAGGCATAGCTGACTATGGTAATAGCCTAGCTATAAAAGAGAAAGTAGACGAAATAGTATCTGTAATAAAGGCCAACAAAAAGCCTATGACCTTGGATGAACTTGACAACAAGCTAGATTATGAGCACCCAGACTATATTCGGGCGATGGCGTCAATATCCAAGCTCCTAGCTACTCTTAACGGTGTGTGGGGGCTAGCCAAGTGGCCATCTGTAAACCCCAAAAACATCCGCGATAAAATCTTCGTAATATTAGAAAACAAGAAAGAGCCGATGCATTTTAGCGATATTGCTAAAGAAATTTCCGAGTCTAATTTTAAGCGTAAGAATGTGACCGTGCAGGCCATTCACAACGAGCTTATCAAAGATGAAAGGTTTGTACTGATAGGCCGCGGTATTTATGCGCTGAATTCGTGGGGATACAAGAAGGGAACTATCTCAGACATTATCAAATCTATCCTAGAGAAAGCTGAAGAGCCACTCACACGCGAAGAAATAGTAAAGCAAGTGCTAAGGGTACGCAAAGTCAAAGAGACCACCATCTTGCTAAACTTACAAAATAAAGCTTTGTTCAAAAAGGTGGACAAAAATTCATATACACTAGCATAATGTGATAAAATATTTATATGGAACAAGTCATACAATTTATTCTGATGCCGATATTCTGGATACCCGTAGTAGGAGTATTGGCTTTTTTAACTTATCGCAACTATAAAAAACTAAATAAGCTAAAGATTCTCAACGTGGATTCGGTGCTACTGATGCTAGAAATACCTCGCACCAACGACAAAAAAGAGCTAGCAGCAGAGCAACTATTTGCATCGCTACATGGAATATTACGCGACAGGAATGAGCTGAAAAACTCTGGTGGCGTGCAAGAGCATTTGTCTTTTGAAATAGTTTCTACGGCGGGGCAGATACGATTTTACGTGTGGGTACCCAAGGTGCTACAAAGCTTTGTAGAGGGGCAGATATATTCACAGTACCCCACCGTGCAGATATACAAAATGAACGAAGATTATGTAGATGACCGCACCAAATACCCAGTAAATTATTCTGCAGAGCTAGGGCTAGTAGACAACGAAGCTTTGCCTATAAAAACATTTGACAATTTCGAGGTAGACCCTTTGGCTGGTATTACCGGTACTTTGGCCAAGCTAAACCCCGACCATTCCGAGGAAATGTGGATACAAATACTAGCTCGGCCCATACCAGATGATTGGCACAAAAACACCACCGACAAATGGGTACAGCGTGTAAAGTCTGGCAAGAAATCTCTCTTTGCTGGCACTGGCATAGACTGGACTTGGCTAGGCGAGGTAGCTGGGGCGCTATTTCGGCCACCTACTGGTGGTACCGGCTCTGAAGTAACTGTAGAGCTCTCTGAGCGCGATAAAAATCGTATTGCTAAAGCCGAAGAAAAGGCTACCAAGCTAGGTTACGAGGTAAAAATTCGCCTGGCTTACCTAGGGCAAACCCAAGTAGATGCCAAGCTCAACATGCAGGCGCTAGTAGGTACCTTTAAACAGTATAATTCCACCAACCTAAATGGGTTTAAACAGGTAGGCGGGAGCTTTAATCCTGCGGACCTAGACGCTTATAAGATGCGCCAGTTCTCTGGGCGTGGGTTTATACTAAATATTTCCGAGCTAGCTAGCGTGTACCACTTGCCGCATACTTCGGTAGAAACACCTAATATCGTATGGGCTTCATCCAAAACAGCCGAGCCACCTGCTAAACTGCCTATTCTCACGGGTGACCCGGCGCATGATGAGCAGATTTCGGCATTTGGGCTAACTAATTTCCGTGGGATTAACCACCAGTTTGGCTTGCTCCGCCGCGATAGGTCTAGACATATGTATATTATTGGGCAAACTGGGGCAGGGAAAAGCGGTATGCTAGAGCTACTGGCGCTATCTGATGTGTTTTACAACCAAGGCTACTGCATAATAGACCCGCATGGTGACTTTGCTATAGACAACCTCCGCTTCGTGCCAGAGTCACGCATCAAAGATGTGATATATTTCAACCCTGCCGATACGGCTTTTCCGGTGGCGTTTAACCCTCTAGAAATTACCGACCCATCACGCAAGCCTAATATTTGCTCCGAAGTAATAGGCGTGCTTAAAAGGATGTTTGGGGATTCGTGGGGTCCACGGCTCGAGCATATTCTCCGCTATACTCTACTAGCCTTGCTAGACAGGCCAGAAACCACTTTGCTAGATATCTCACGCTTGCTTACAGACAAAGAGTTTCGCAAAGAGACTTTGGAATACTGCAAAGATGTCACTGTACTACAATTTTGGAAACATGAGTTTGGTCAGTGGAACGAAAAGCAAGTAAATGAATCTATCGCACCAGTGCTCAACAAGGTAGGAGCCTTTACCGCCAACCCTATTATCCGCAATATTATAGGCCAGTCTAAGTCTTCTTTTGACATCCGCAAGATAATGGATGAAGGTAAAATACTGGTAGTAAACTTGTCTAAGGGGCTTATCGGCGAAGATAATGCCGGCATACTGGGCTCTTTCTTAGTGACCAAGGTGCAGCTAGCGGCGATGTCGCGCTCTGACATACCACTAATAGAAGATAGGCGGCCATTTTACTTGTATGTAGATGAGTTCCAAAACTTCGCTACGGATTCTTTCTCCGTGATACTATCTGAGGCACGTAAATATGGGCTTAATCTTACTGTAGCCAACCAATATGTATCTCAAATGACAGATGTAGTGCGCGATGCGGTGTTTGGTAACGTAGGTACTACGATTTCCTTCCGGGTGAGTGCGGATGATGCCCCAGTGCTGGCCAAGCAGTTTGAACCAACATTTGAGGAATCTGATATTATCCAGCTAAACAACCGTAATTTTGTAATATCTATGATTATAAATGGCGAAAAAGTGCCGGCGTTTTCTGCTACTACCCTATCTATACCGGATACACCCAAAGATAACTTTGATGCTATTATAGCGCATTCGCGCGAGTACTATGCTAGGCCGCGGCTCGAGGTGGAGGCGGAGATTCGCGAGACCATAGAGCAGTCCGAAAAGTACAAAAAAGAGCTATCAGACTCGGGCCGACAAGATGAGCCGAGACTTGTAATAAATAGCAAAGAGCAGCCAGTATTTAGGCCTGTGCCTACCCCTGGTAGTACCTCTGGGCGCTATAGTGGGCGCTCTGTAGGTGCCGAACAAAAACCGAACTTACGGCGTTCTGCGCCACGACCATCCACACCACAGGCGGACTTCCGGCGTCAGAACTTAAGCCCCAATGCCGCCGAAGGTAAAGAAAGGTTAGGGCTAAAAGATTTAGCAAGCCTAGTAGCAAAGAGCCAGGGAAATACCACAGAAACATCGAGAACGCAGGGAAACACTACGCCAAAGCCCGAAGCTAAGCCTGTACGTACCGAGGTGAAAGCCCCGGCTAAGGATGCCGAGCAGCCAGCATCAGTCAAAAAGGGAAAAGGTAAGGCTCGTAATGCCGGTAAGAGCAAAAAACATGTGGAAAAGGTAAAGCCTGGTAGAGCTAGTGTGGGCAATAAGTCTAGTGCTAAGCCTAATGCCACTAGTGGCACCCCTGTAAAGCTAGAGGTAGAAGAACAGGAAAAAACTGCAGTAGAAATACGGCCTTCACATGATGCTATTTCCCTATCTACCCCTATAAAAGATACTGAAAATTACGCCAGCAAAGACAACTCCGTAGATGGGTTTCTCTCTATAAAACATTAGTCGGTCGCTAGAGATAATAACCCCCTGTCCACGTATTTATCCTTAGACAAGGAAGATGCGTTGAATATTACTTCATTCACTGCATTTCGGAAGCTGCGCGATGTGGTAAGTAAGTATACCACATCGCTTCGCCCCTCCGGCGGCAAGAATCTACCTAAAGGTAGATTTTGCCTTAATGTTCCTCAATTGCAGCGAATGAAGTAATAGAAAAACCTTGTAGATAATAACTAGGGAGCAGGCGCTCTACAGGCAACAATATTAAAGATTGTCGCACAAAACAAAATAACTCGGCCATAAATACATTCACGCTCAAATTTGGGCGATATTTTAGTCATGCGTTTCAATATAGTTCTAATGTCGCACAATGTAGATTTTACGACATTGGGGTTTGTTTTAAAAGACGGTTAAGTTATCGTCTTTAATAGACAAATAATCCTGGGTGGGCGGGAATTAAGCGTAAAAAGAATTTCTGGCAACAATGCAGCCCAATAACTATAGGCCGATAGCACTACTTTATTAACTGCATGTCAGAAGCGGTTACGAGAGAGTTCCTACCCCCGTATTTGCTCTCAGCGATGAATTACTCCATTATCTGTTACTTCATTCACTGCATTTCGGAAGCTGCGCGATGTGGTGAATAAGTATACCACATCGCTCCGCCCCTGAAGCTCGCTCCGCATCGCTTTGCGTCCCAAGGGGCATACGGCGGCAAGAATCTACCTAAAGGTAGATTTGGCCTGTAACCCTGGATTGAGTGAATTTTTGGGGTTTTGGCGAGTTTTTATAGATTTTTGGCCAAATTTGGCTAAATTTGCTAATTTGACAATTCCCCTTGTTTGTTTCCCTTTTTTTACAGTTTTCCCTGTTATTTGTGCCGTGACGATGCCGATGTAGCGCGCAAAACTCCAATTTTCCCGAACAAATACCGAACTAGGATAGGAAACTGCGGAATTATGCTCCTACCGAACAAATCCCGAACATTTCCCTGCCTTGCCTAGAATAGATCGCTATGGGTACCGGTACGCATTAGTACTAGAGTAAGCGTATCGTTTTCGATACAATATATCAGTAGCCAGTCTGGCTCTATATGGCATTCCCTCACCCCATGATAATCGCGTGAGTCTACGAGAGCGTGGTCACGGTTTTTTCTAGGTAGTTTTTCTTCCCTCATAAGCGCGGCTACGACTTTATCTAGTTTCTTTGTATTCATGCCGCGTTTACGTATTTTTTCCAGATCTTTTTTGAATTTTTTGGAGAACCTTAATTTAAGCATACATCGCCTTCAGTGCTTCTTCTACAGTTTCATATGGACCTTCTAATTCCTCTGGATGATCAATGGCTTCGCGAATAGTGGCGAGGGTTTCCTCATTAAACTCTTCGCTCACAGATACTTCAAAAGGAATAGATTCCGTGTGAATAACCTTTCTTAGGTATACATTTAGTGCCGTACTGATGTCCATGCCTAGCTCGGCAAAAATCTTTTGGGCTGCGGCCTTGGTTTCTTTATTAGTCCTAAAAGTAATAGCTGTGTCGTTCATATTTCTCCTTATGTTATCTTTATTTACATTGTATTACATATTTAGTACATTGTCAATACGCTATTTTAATAATAAATACTAGTTGTCGAATAGCCGATGGATGTCGTAGGCTTCTTGACCTTCGTAAGCGTAGGAGGACTGAATGCCTTTCATGTAGACTTCGCGGCTGTTAATATCATCCGTAAGGGCATCTTTTAATAGCGTCTTTATTTCTAGGTCGTTCACGGGGGAGCGCTCCATAGCGGAGAGGTAGGCGGATTTATCCACGCGGGACCAGTCTATACACTTCCCTAGCCTGGTCTTTAAGATTTGGTCCAGCCAGATGCGACTAGCACGGCCATTACCCTCGCGAAATGGGTGAGCCACGTTCATTTCTGCGTATTTTTTGATAATCTCATCGTAGGTATTCTCTGGCAAGCTGTCTATAGTTTTTAGTGTATCTGCCAGATACATAGCTGGGGCGAAGCGGAAATTGCCCTTGGCTAGGTCTACATTACGAATCTTGCCGGCAAAATCAAAGACGTCTTGGAAAAGGTAGCGGTGAATATCTTGCAATCCCTTGGTGGTGCCTACTTCGTATTTGTCTATTTCGCCGGAGTCATATAGCTCTATGGCGCGTTTTTTACTGGCTAATTCTTCTTCCATACTATAATTATATCATATCTAGAGGCGGAAAATAAGCGACGGGGAGTCGCTTATTTTTATGGTTTATTTAGAAAGTCTGGAGATATAAAACTACTAAACCTGCCTAGCTACGCACCGTAATGAACTGCCGTAATCCCTATTGCCATCAGCCTGAGGGTTCAGATAGCCGCCCACACCGAAATCGAGTATAGACGAACCTTTACTATAGTCCACTACACTAGACCAGTAGTCGCCGCGGCTCCCCACGTAGGCGGAGCTACCGTACCAGTAGCCGCCATATACAAAATAGACGGGGCTGCTCTGGATATTACCACTAGTACCAGCAGAAAGGCTTTGTGTGTCTACTAAGTTTTGGTAAGATTTATTGTCGCTATTGTTAGGTAGTCTCCAGCCAGCTGGGCAGATAGACTGGTTTACATCGGTACCGCCTGATGTATAGCTACTAGAATCACTCATCGCTACAGCAGCAGTCCAGTTGTAGTAGTTGCCGATGTGGTAGTGGCTATTGCTACTAGAAGTAGTAGTCATATTGTCTAATGTGCCGTCCCAGTTTTGGTTGAAATCACCGTTCCAATAGCGATCACCTGGATCATAAGATTCTGGAACGGTAGCGAAGCTGTTCCAAGTAGTAGTGCCAGTGGCATAGGTATTAGCTAGCTTACCTGCATCATTCCAGTTATCTGGGACATCGGTATTAGTATGGTCTAAATCTGCACCACCTTTTACTATGTCAAAGTCTAGGTTTTGCGTCATCCAAATATTATTGTCTGCTAGTCTTGCTACTGTGTATTCTGTACCATCACGGCTATCTACTACGGTTATTTCATTGCCTTGGGTCAGTGTACTTCCCCATTCAGATACTTTTTGCATGTAGAGTATGTTCTTCTTCCACTGTGCAAAGAGTGTGACATTAGCAGACTTTGCTTCGGCTTGGTAGAGTTCTTTGTCTGCGTATGATTTACCTGGGTCTGACTCTGTAGGTATTTTTACTGTATTCCAACCATTGAAGGTGTAGCCATCTCTCGTAAATGCATTTGGTGATAGATTAGCAGACTCTCCAGCTATAATGGTTTGATTTTGCATAGTACCAGTACCGTCATTAGCATCATAGGTAATGGTAGTAGCTTTTTGCCAAATAGCATAGAGAATGATGGGTGTGTTAGGCAGGATTGGTAAGTTCTGTGCTATATCTTCTGCTGAAGTATAGGTAGGTGTAGTAGCTTCTTGTTCTTCACTCCAACCCAGGAAGTTGTATGGTAAGGCTTGGGATGGTTCTTTATATTCACCTGAAATGATTTGGTTGATGGCGTGTTCACTTTCTTCTTGTGGTGCTGCTATGTATTCTACTTCATTGGTAGTTTGTGATGTATCTTCATCAAAGTATAGTCCTTTGCCATCAAAGGTGACTAGTGTGGTATTAATAGTGGCATTGTAGTATACTTCTCCATCATTAGTATAAGTACCATAAGGAGTATCTGGAGTGATGTAGAAACCATAGTATATGGTAGTAGTATCATTTGCTGGTGTAGGGGTGTATTCCTCAAAAGTTTTGATAATCACTGCGTTTTCTGGTTCTGTAGGTAAGGATGTGTACACTTTGTCAGATTCGGACTCAGGCTCTACCAACGCTAGGCCATAAGTGTTGTCCGTGAGTGCTTCTAGCTCATCGCCTTCTACGGCTATCATAGGTATGGTATTATCTGGGTCTGTAGTAGATACTAAGTTTGTAGAGTCTGCATAGGCAGTAAGGGTATAGCCTGCCTGCGTAGCCTCCTCTACGCTTACTTTTACTGGTAGCACTGCAAATACTGGTTCGTCACCTACTTCTATGGTGAGTTCCTCGCTGGATACATCTACTGTGAGGCTACTATCATCCTCACCTTCTGCTGCACTAGTATTGCTTTTGCCAACGTTTATAAGTAAGCTAGCAAATGTACCAGCAGATACTAGGAGGGCTATAGCAGTAAGAGTAGCAGTTACCCTCTTTTTGTTAGTAAATATTGCTTTGGTATTATCTACTAGATGTACTAGCTTAGTAGTTTTATTATGTGCTTTATGTTTCTTATATAGTATAGCTACTAATACGGCTACTATAGTCAGTAGTAATACTGTGCTTACTGCGGTAATGATGGTCGCTTCTGGGCCACCTATTCCGTGCGTGAATAGACCAGTATTTGGTACTACTGGGTCTGGCGTAGGGCCACTGCCTGGCTCTACTATATTGAGCGTAATATTGCTCATGAAAGTCTCTCCTTTCTTAGTTAATTTGTTAATATTTCCCTGGCGCCACTTACAAAAATGGCACCGCAAGGGGTGCAATATCAAGTCATTATACTAGCCTATGCTCATACAAAACTTGGTCCTTACGGTGCCGTTTTAATTTTGTATAAACAAGGCTAATATATAAAATGTACTAGTATAAACTCCAACTTGATATTGCTCTTTTATTATAGCACAAGCTTATTGGGCCGCGCAAGCATTTTCCGAAAAAATTCCACAAAAATTTTTTACGATCTTTTCCACAAAAATGACCCCGGCGGGGTCAGCCTCAAGTCTGGGGCTATTTCCAGTAGGCTTTGTAGGGAATGCGGACGTCGATATACTCAAATTCAGTGGTTCCCTGGCCTGCTAGGTAGCGGAGCATACGGTCTGCATTTTCTACAGATACGGCCGTGGGACGGTCTATGTACATTTTGATATACCCTGGCTGGCCATCTAGGTAGAAATTCACCTCGCGGACAGCACCTACGGGTATCACGGCCTTTACCGGCTGGTAGCCGAGAGCACGGTAATCTGCTTCGGCTTGGCCGATGTAATTTTGCATACGGCTGGTGATTTTGCCACCGGCGGCCGAGGAATCTTCGTCTACTATCTCTATGGTGGGAGTGTAGGTGATTTCTTCTGGCGGAGCAACAGGCTCACTAGGGTCTTCGTAGATAAATTCAAAATAAATCACAGCCAAAATAGCTGCCAGCACCAAAAACCCAGCAGTGACAATAGCCACGCGGATGTGTCCACGGCGCTTGTCTTTTTGGCGGGCTTGCTCACGCTCGTTGGCGGTTTCTAGGCGCTCCCGCTGCTCGCCTATAGTGCGGCCGGACTTAAGCGTAGAACGGTGATTGGCTCGGCGCTGAGCCAGTACCGGCTCGCTAGGCGCGGGCGGTGCGGCCTCTTCTTGAGGCTTTTTCTTGAGAATACGCTTTCCCACCACGGCTGCCCTTAGGCCTCCTCTAAGATTATCTCGGCTAGACGCTTGGCAGCATCGGACCGCGCTTCTTTGGCAAGGTTATCTGCCATATCGGCACGCAGGCGAGGTGATTTAACTAGGTGATGGATAGCATCTAAGAGCTTCTTTGGCTCGGCCATCATATCGGCATCTACCACCACTATAGCGGCATGAGCCTGCTCTAGGCGTTCGGCATTTTTCACCTGGTGCCCGCCAGGCAAGCGCTCGTATGGCACTAGGATAGTAGCCTTTTTGAGCGCGGCCATTTCGGCAATGGTAGTAGCGCCAGCACGCGATACTATTACATCGGCGGCGCCCATTAGCTCTGCCATGGTGGTATTGAATTCCCACATGCGGAAATTGGACTCTAAACTAGCTTTGTCCCAGTTTTCGTATCTTTTGAGATCTACCATGTCTTCGTAATGTTTGCGGCCGGCTACTAGCCCTACCGAGGTAAACTTGAGTAAATCTGGTAAGATTTTGCGCGTGGTTTCATCTAAATCTTTGGAGCCCTGGCTGCCGCCGGTAATTACTACTAAGGGCTTATCGGGGTTAAAAGAAAAAGCTTTTTTAAGAGAAAGCTGGCGAGTAGGGCTAACAGCCCGAAACTCCGCCCCTACTGGGATGCCAGTCCAAATATAATTGGGGTGCTGAGCCTGCATTTCTTCTGAGATAGGCATGCCAAAAGCCACCTTGCGAGCCTTTTTCATAAGCAAACGATTGGCTAGGCCAGCTACGGTATCCGACTCATGGATGATATATGGGATGCGGAAAAGCTTAGCAGCAATACCTACTGGCAGGCACACATAGCCACCTTTAAGGAATATTACATTAGGGCGAGTGGATTTGCGCGCTAAGCGACAAAAGGCAGTAATAACACCCGCAATAAAACTGAAAAACCCGGCGATGTTACCAAAGATTAGATCTTTCAGGGTAATGTCTAGGTGCACAAAATAATCTTTGAATTTCCAACCGGAATAGCGGTGAAACTTACCGGCTGGAATACGGCGCACGCGAATATACGGGCCCTTGCTGCTGTGGGAAGGCTTAGTTTCTTCGCCCCACGACACGCCTAGCTCGGTAGTGAGCTTGGTAACATTTTTGTAATACTTGAAATCTGTCCAAAATTCTACTTCGGCACGAGGTTTCAAGCCTAAAATTTCACGAACTACGGCGACTGCTGGAGTGATGTGCCCCCCGGAGCCCCCGCCTACTACTAATATCTTCATTTTTTATTACCTCTCTACTAGTATAACACGAAAGTTGCAAAACAAGACCAATAGCAAAAGCAATAAATACCATGCTGGTGCCGCCGTACGAAAGCAGTGGTAAGGTAATACCGGTAACTGGCACGAGGCTAGTCATGGCCATAATATTTACCACCACCTGGGCCAGCATCCAAGAAAACACGCCTACTATGAGTATTCTACTATTTGGGTCTACCGTGCCTTCGACTACTTTGAGCATGCGTAGCAGCATTACGCCAAATACGGCGATGATAAGAAATAACCCTATAAAGCCAAATGTTTCGCCCATAATGGCAAACACCGAGTCGTTGATAGACTCTGGTAAATAGCCGGTGGCCTGTACGGAGTTCCCTACCCCCACACCAAACATTCCGCCGGTGCCAATGGCTAGCATGGCATTTTCTACGTGATAGGTAGAGTCGGTACTTTCACCGCCAGTAAGGGTGGTAAGCCAGGCATCTACACGTTCCATGCGGTGCGCAGAGGTAGCCACAGAGCCAACAGCCACTACCAACACTATCGCTAGCATGGTAAGGTACTGTCGCGCCGAAATACCAGACACTAGTAAAGTACCGAAAATAATAGCCATCAAAGCCACACCGGTGCCCAAATCACCCTGAGCGATAACCACTAGAAAAAGCGACAGCCCACAAACTACCAGTAGGGGTAGCCAAAATTCGCGCCATTTGCCTACCACGCCTTCTTCCCTCTTGCGGGCGAGATAATCTGCAAGGTATATTACCATGGCAAGCTTTAAAAGCTCAGCCGGCTGGAAGCTAAGCCCACCAAAATTAAACCAACGGCATTCGCCAAGCTCACATTTTACCAGCGAAGAATGCGACATAGCCAATACCCAAAGTATTCCTGATAAAAGTAGCGATATAATCATCAGTGGCTTGGCAAATTTTCTAACGTATTTGTATGGTATCCACTTGAAAGCGGCAAAAAACGCCAGTAAAGACAACCCTACCGAGCGTAGCTGGCCTATGAAAAAGAAATTGGAATCATAATCTGTGCCATAAGTGTTGTTTAGCACATTGGCGCGCATGGGCCCGATAGCATAAATCACAATTAGCCCTAGCGCCATAAGGCCTAGTGTAGCAAAAAGTATGACAAGGTCTGAGTGGTGCTTGCGAATTACCGGCATTAAATAGCTCCTCCAGCAGCGGCAAGAAATACACCTAGTATAGCGCATACGCCTGCAATAATCCAAAACCGCATGACGATTTTGGCCTCACCCCAGCCTTTGGCTTCGAGATGATGATGGAGTGGCGCAGAGATAAAGATTTTCTTGTGGAAGAGTTTTTTAGATGCAAGCTGCAGCAAGCTAGAGCCGGTTTCTACCACAAATGGTAGGCCGATAATAGGTAGAAGTAAGAATGAGTTGGTCATCATAGATACCACGCCTAGCCCAGCGCCTAGTGCAAAAGAGCCGGTGTCTCCCATCATAAACCTAGCCGGTGGCACATTAAACCAAATATAGCTTAGTAGCCAGCCTACTACGGTAAGGCAAAATCCAAATAGCATAATATTGCCCTGGAACAAGGCTATCACACCGTAGGCGCCATAGGCCATCATGGCAAGGCCACCAGACAAGCCGTCTAGGCCGTCGGTGATATTTACGGCGTTGGATGTGGCTACCACGGCAAAGGCGAAGATTAGCATTACCACAAAAGCCCCAAGCTCCAAATCCCCCACAAAAGGTATATTGATAGATGTCCAGCCTAGCTTGTAGGCGAAAAACCAGCCAAGTGCTAGCCCTACGGCCGAGATAAGAAAGAATTTCACCGGCCCGCGTAAGCCTGCAGCACCACGCCCGGAGCCGAAAATATTGATAGCATCGTCTATTACGCCTACAAAAGCGCCGCCAAGGAACCCTACTAGTGGCAGCCAGGTTTGGCCACGGTCCAAGTTAAAAATCCAAGTAACAGCCGTGACAGCCACTACACCTATAAGGCCGGCCATAGTTGGAAACACATGCTTAAACTTGTGCGCGTGGAGCTTGGTCATAATGGGTAAATCTTTGCCATCCACGGTAGTTTGCTTTTGCTTTTTCCAAAACTTGTATTTGTAGGCAAAGTGGGTATACAGCGGTGTAAGAAACATCGAGAAAAGGAACCCAGCTAGTGCTAGCAGCAGGCCGTAAAATACTTCATCGTTGATATTTTGTAACATAATATTATTATACTCCAGGTTTTATTTTTAGATAATTTATTACGTAGTTTGATACGACATCAAAGAGGCCGCCAGCGTAGACAGTACCGTCTATTTGTTGCCCCTCTCCCCATATTTTAACCATTATCGTATATTTTGGCAACTCCCCCTCTGGACCAACAAAGCCAATATAGGTACCGACAGTTTCGCTCATGGTGTCGTCGTAGGCGCCGTTTTTAATAACCTGCGCGGTACCAGATTTGCCGCCAATAGCATAGCCGGACTTATCTATGCCGCTATTTCTTTTGGAGGTGCGGTTGTAGATAAGTAAGTCGCGCATAGTGGCGCTGGTGTCGTCTGTAAGGATTTTGTCTTCTACTATATCGCTACGAGTGGCAGGAACTAATTCCCCATTTTCTAGCGTGCCTTCTACAATGGTGGGTGTGCGGTAGGTACCACCATTAACTATAGCAGAAAAAGCAGTAGCCACTTGCAGCATAGTAAGGCTAAGGTTTTGGCCAAAGGTCATGTTGGCGTATACGGAGTCGCGGCCCCAGCCTTCATTGGGATCTGGGATAAAGCCGATTTCTTCCATGATTTCTATGCCGGTGGGCTGGCCAAGGCGGAATTTGTTGTAGTAATAGTCGTAGAGTTTTTCGCGTCCAGCTTGGGTGATTTCATTTGTGTTGCCGCCGAGAAGCTTTAGGGCATAAATAGAGCCGGTGTTAAGCGACCAGTTGAGGGCCGTGCGCATAGTGATGGTGCCGTAGAGCGATTCGCGCTGCTCGGCGTTTTGGATTTTCCAGCCATCTACAGTAGTATAACCTTCGTTGAAATAAGTAGTATCTGGCGTCATGACGCCTTCGTTGATAGCGGCAGAAAAAGCGAAATTTTTACAGACAGAGGCCGGCTCGTAAGGCACATCGGTGACATAATTTACATAGGCCGAGGCATCGGCAACATCACCATAGTTGCTTGGGTCGTAGGTTGGCACATTCACCATAGAGAGCACTTCGCCAGTATTAGAATCCATCACCACCACGGCAGCATTGGTGGCGGCACCAGAAGCTACATTTTCAGCGGTCACTTCTTCTAGGCCTAGCTGCAAACCTCTATCTACCGTAAGTACTACATTTTTACCATCTTCGGCGGGAATTTTGGTATTGTCTTTACCAATAGACAGTGCCACTTTGTTGACATCGGCGGTAGCCTTAAGTAGGCCGTCTTTACCAGATAGTATATGGTTAAGTGAGCCTTCTACGCCGTACTGGCCTAGGCCATCGGCATTTACAAAGCCAAGCAGTCCGGAGGCCATTTCGCCTTCTGGATATACGCGCTGATTATTGGGCTGGAACCATACCGCGGAGAGATTTTCTTCAGCAATAAGGTCGGCGGCACTGCGGGGCACATTTTTGGCAACGATAGAGTATCTGAGGCCTTCGGTGCGGTAGGTTTCATCTATATCTACAGCGATATAATCTTTGGCGTGAGTTTCTAGGGCATGTTTAATGGCATCTTTGTCGGTAATAGCAGGGTCTATTATGATATTATAGGTGGTTTGATTGAGCGCTACCGGCACAGGCTCGCCATCATCCATCATGTAGATCTCGCCACGCTTGGCTACGATAGTTTCTAGCAGGGTGTGCTCTTCATCGGCCTTGGCTACCCACATGCTATGTTCAACAATTTGAATAAAAAATAATCTTACCAAAATAATAGCTAGGAGTACCAGCACTACGTTGCGTAAGATTTTGATGCGGTGATGTAAAGATTTGGCGGTATCTACAGTGGCCGCATTAGAATAATTGGTGCGATAATTAGTCCGCGGCATATCCAGTTACCGTAGCGTCTTCCATTGCGGCTGCGACGGTACTGTTTTTGGCGGTGGCAACAGAATTAAGACGCGCTTTCTCCACAGCTAGGTCATCTTTTTTGGCGCTCATTTCAGTAATATTGTCTTCAACATTAGATAGTTCGTAGTCAAAGCTAGTGGCTTTGGTGCCTTCAGCGACATAAATAAGCCCAAATACTAGGGTAATCATACTTATAATCACAATCTGTGAAATAGAACCTAGACTTTTTTTGGTGTGGCGGATAGTATTGCGGTTACGAGCAAAATTAGAGCCCGTGGTTCGCCTAGTAGTATATGTTGTTTGTCGCATTTTTATTTTTCCTCGCTGATGTTTGTTTTTATTATTTTGTTATTTTTATATTTGTGGGTTAGTAGAGTAGTCCATAGTCCGAGGAGTTTTTGCAACCAGAGCCATAAGTAAGTTGTAAAAACTCGCTCGGGAAGGTCATACACTTCACACTCTCTTTTTAACCCTATTTTGGCAGGCCGGGTAGGCCCATGTCACTAATCTCGGAATCTGGGTGGGATTTGACCCCACCCAGTAAGGAAGACTTAGCGGAAATGTACCTTGACTGTTTGTTTGCGCGATTTATTCGCGACCAAAATTTGTTTTGGCATTTTGCCTCCTTTTTATTTTATTGTTTATTTTATCAATTCCGCTTTGCTACTCGCAGTTTGGCGCTTCTAGCTCGCGGGTTGATAACTAATTCTTGAGGTCCCGCAGTAATAGGCTTTTTGGTGACTATACTGATGGATGACTCTTCGCCGTAGCTAGAGGCATCTTTGAAATAGTCTTTTACCAACCTGTCTTCTAGACTATGGAAAGTGATAATCCCTACCCTGCCGTTTTTATTGAGTAGCTTGGGCAATAGTGGCAGCGTATCGGCTATTTCGCCAAGCTCGTCGTTGACGGCGATGCGAATAGCCTGGAAAATCCGCGCTGCAGGATGGGTGGCAGAATACTTGGATTTAGCGATAATAATATCGGCAAGCTCCTTAGTACTTTTGACCGGGCGATGGTGCACTATTTCACGAGCAAGCATCTTGGCGCGACCTGGCTTTTCTTCGCCAAATCTTACAATAATATCTGCTAGCTCGGCCTCACTGTAGTGATTAACAATATCACTAGCGGTGAGCTTTTGCCGCCTGTCCATCCGCATGTCTAGAGGACCTTCTGCTTTAAAAGAAAAACCTCTATCTTCCATGTCTAATTGCGGGGAAGAAACTCCAAAATCCGCGAGTATTATATCAAATGTTTGTCCACACTCGATTAACTGTTGCACTGCACTATAAAAGTCTGTATGTAAAAGCTGGACACTGGATGAAAATTCATGCCTAAGATACTCTATGGCATAATCATCGCGGTCCACTAATACAGAGCCTTCGTATTGCTGTGTTACATCCAAAATCTCCTTAGCGTGACCTCCGTAGCCTGCCGTCAAATCCAAATATCGTTCGCCCGGCTGAGGCTTGAGGGTAGCTAAGACTTCTGATAATAATACAGGGATATGTAATTTCTCCATATTTATATTATACAACATTTGAGGTCGCTCAACTAGAAACTGCAGCGGTTTTGTTTTTGTTTGATTTTTGTTTAATTCCACAATATATCCACTACAATTTGGCTTACGCTAGGCAAACCGTAGATTGTAGCCGTTGAGAGACTTATTGTGTTTTAGACCATATAGAGTTTATTGGGAGGTGTGTAAGGAAGGAACGCACGATTGTTTTGACGCATCTCGCTTAAGATTTAATGCGCGCCATAGCTCCTAGATGGCCGACCTCAAATTTTTTTAATGTACGATTTTGTTTAGCGTTTTTGTTTAATTTGTTCGCTGATTTAAGTTTATGACATTTTCAATAAAAATGCAAGAGCTTTTTTGAACTTTTTTAACATAAAGTTTTCCACAAGTGTGCAAAACTTCCCCTGTTATTTTCCCGAACAAAGGTGGTTGATTTTTCTCCGCTTTATGTTGTAATAACCGAACATTTCCCTGTTTTAGTATCCCCTTCACCCCTGTTGTACTTGACTTTTTGGCTAATGTGTGCTATAATAGTAGTGTTACCGTGCAAAAGCGGTGACAAAAAGTACATTAGAAAGTGGGTGTCATTAATATGGCCAGAACTATGCGTTTGATTATTTCTCTTGTTGTTAATTTGCCTGGTGGTTGCCCCAGACCGATGCATGAGCCACGCGGAGTAAGGCAGTGGGAAGCTTATCTCACTGGGTATATGCAATTTGCCGATAGCACCGAAAGACGTGTCGGGCTGGAGGAGCTTGCATATTTGTTGGAGTGCGTATCGCATGCCAATGGCTCGTTGACGGATGTGCTTAATGTAGGCGGAGACCAGACGCTGGTCACGGCTAGGTTTAGTAGTGTTGCCGATGTTGAGCGCTTCAAAGAGGCGTTCGAAAGCCAGTACGCGCTGTAAAATACCCCTCTCCCCGACGATAGATACTGTCGGGGGCTTTTTTATACTCTAAATATTACTAGGCGGTGTGGTATAATAGGGGAAATAAGTGGAGAAAAATATGGAAAATAGTCCTAATTCTAGCGAACCGTTTGATGTGTTCTTGTGGGCCAACGAAATAGATGAAGTAAAAAACAATGTTTCGGCGGAGCTGTTTTTGTTTAACAAAAACTACACTCCGTACAAGATAAAATATTCCGATAAACTTACCGGCGCGGTAAAGTCTATGTTTATGCAAGAAGCCGTGCATTATATTATAGAGGAAGCAGATAAGGGCCTAGAGTGTCGCGAATACGAGCGCGCCGATGGCGAAGAAAAAGTAATATACCGTACTTCCCTTTCTAAGGTTGGCCGGGCCGAGACTTTAATCCACCTGATTGAGAATGAGTATAAAGATATAGATTATTTCTCGGAAAATGAGTACGATTTTAAGAAAGTCAAGGGCATTATAGCGAAATTTACTTACCCAGGTGAAGATGGCATGAAAACTTTCTACATAGCCAAGGTTTTGCCGGCTTCGGCAGCACTCAAGGGCGCTACTTCGTGGGAAATCAACGGTGAGAGTTTTGAGCCGTTCTCTGCCGAAATAGCCCTGAAGATGCCAGAGGACAACCAAGTAGCTATAGTAGACGGTAATATTATCGTGTTTAACCAGGCGAAGTTTGAAAATCTGTTCCAATATGACTACAAGTCACAGGTGATAGCCGAGGCCAAGGCTAAAGAGCTTACCGAAAAATACAAGCTGTCTTTTGCCGAGGGCCTTACACTAGATTCCCTGCTAGCAGATAAAAAGCCGATTCTCAAAAAAGTCCAGGCCATGGATATAGCTGAGGAGATGCCACAAGACAAGCTACTAGACTATGCTGATGAAATGCAGCTAGAGCTAATGACAGATGATGATGGTTCCATCATCATTATGGATGACAAAGACTTGACTATGTTTGTGAACTTGCTCAATGAGGACTATTATATTTCTCCGGTCAATGGCAAGCGTTACGAGATAAAGTCTAAAAAGCTGCTATCTGAGCCAGATGGTGAGCCACCACGTGGATAGGGGCGAGAATATTGTCGCATAATTCGCCGTATCTCGGAAGCTACTTTCCAACATAGGTGATGGCAACCAAATAACACCTTCCTCAGGACGGGGTCGCTCAGGCCCGTCGTTACGGGCTTCGCGCCCCTCATACCTCGCTCGTGGCGCTGCGAAAGCCTTCGGAAGATGTTATTCTGGTTGCTCCGTTGCACTAACAATATGTTTGATTATTATATTTCTATATAAGGTTTATCCACAAAGCTGGTTTCGCCGAGGGTTTCGAAGGTTTTTTTAAGGTCTTCGCGGGCATCGGCGATAGTGTCGTCCGAGCCTAAGGTTGACTCTATTTTGGCGTAGTATCCTGAGTGATTGTCTATTTTGTCCAGATATATATAGGTGCCTTCGCCCATTTTGAGGTCTTGGCGGCGGCGTGATACTTCCCCGGCCGGCTTAAACCCTAGTTGCAATATAATATTTACGGTGGCGGCATAATCTTTGATAGGGGTTTCCTCTATAATATCTACGCCGGAATCTTCAATGTGGCGGCGTAAAATCATAGTGTATTTGGGCGGCTTGTCTACAGCTTTCATTTCGGTGCGCATTACAAGGCGCGGCAAATTCATGCCTTGTTTGTACCCACGCGGTACATATACTCTGTCGTGCTGCCAGTAAATGGCGCTAAAATCTAAGTCTATATCAGATAGCTTGTCTTCAAACTTATCACGATTGGATAGTTTACACTTTAGGATTACCTTTTTCATAAGATTATTATAGCACACTTAAAAAATCGTATAAATTAACTATCAGCGCGCTATGCAACGAATCGCATTGCCTCCGCCGCGACTAGAAGTGCTGGTATAATTCCTGCCCGAACCAAAGGACACGCTATAGGCAATCAAGCCGGAACTGAATGCGGTAGTATTGGTCCAGTAGTGACCGCCACCACCACGCCCCCACAGCTCACCTTCATTATTATATAAATGAATAATCCCTCCGAGAATGAAATAAAGCGGAGACGTGCGCAAGCTATTGAACCCACCTTCGTTGTAATATTGTGTAGTAGAGCTGGGCAGTACACCGGCAGCATAGAACAACTGCCCGAATTCCGTTTCGGTGTTATTGCCTTTTTTGGCTGCAGTAGGCAATCTCCAGCCGGCTGGACAGATAGAATTACGAGGCTTAGTGTATTCTGCAGTCAGACTACTTGAATCGCTACTAGCGATGGCGGCGGTATAATTATAGTAATCGCCCACAGCGTAATGGCTACATTCATCAGCTGTATGCCCACCGCTAATACATCCGCCTAGCGAATCATATACGGTATCGTCCTCCATAGAATTAGATGTATATACATACGCATCGCCGCCCTCAACAAAGTCAGGAGCGCTCGTACTATTTGTCCAGTGGTGGACGATGAGGTCAGATCCGATTGTGCCCGGAAAAACAATCGTAGGACTCCATAAAATCGATCCGTCGCTTCTTTGTCTATATTCTTTCTTATATGGAGCATTCCCAAAGGTATTGATATCGGTATTCCGCGAAGTAAGCATGGCTGTGCCCTCACATCTTATACATAAGTCTAGGTTTTGCGTCATCCAAATATTACCGTCTGCTTGCTTTGCCACCCAATACATCTTACCATCTCGTTCATCTACTACTTGCGTTTCGTCTCCTACCTTGGTGAGGGCGGCTTTAATAGCGGCGGTATCTTGTATGAATGGTGGCGTATACGGTTTGCCCACGGCATAGAAATTAATCACGTTGCCGTAAGTACCACTAGCCTGAGTAGTGCTGGCTCTAGCCGCCACTCTTAGGGCGACAGATTTACTATCTGCTGGTAGCTTTGTATCTATAAGGATGGCTGGGTTATTGGTACTGGTACTACCGTCTGTACTAGTAGCGGTGGGGAGGCCATTATAGGTGGACCAAGTGGTACCATTGTCTAATGAGGTAGAGTAGCCCCAGGTATTATCTGTAGTAAGTGCAGGTAAGCTAGCATTGGTGGCGATGCTGGTGAATGTAGCATCGACATTATCATCACGAATTAAGTCTGAAGTATTGTAATATGTAGATTCTGTATCATTACTACCTACATCGGCATATAATGCATAGCCATAGGGGGTATTGCTAGCTACACTTACTGTAATGGTATTACTTTCTGCAGTGTTGCCTGGAGCTAGAGTGTCTATAACTAAATCAGTATCTGATAAAGTAATGGATAAACTAGGTGCAAAGGTAAAGGAGATATCCTGTTCTGTACTATAAGTGAGGGCAGAGACATTGCTACTATTACTACTTAGGCTTATGCCAAAGATATTACCAGTAAGAAAGGTAATGTTAAGTAAACATAACATTAAGATTACTAAACATAAGGTTATGTTTGTGAGTCTTGAAGGTATGATTTTACAACTTAATGACATGTTTTTACTCTCCCCTGTAAAATGGGGGGTTATGCTGTGCTTACGTGAGAGTATGTTTTGAAAAAAGTGGGACATGATTAATAAATATAAGGTTATGATTATATTATACCACGCTTGTGGTTATTGAAATATAATGTCTACTATGCGGGCTTCTATAGAAGTGACGCCATTGTAGCAATTTTCTGCAAGCTTTACCAGCGGTATAATATTGTCTTCCGGCATGAGGCTCAGCCACTGGTCGGGGGCAAAGAAGGCTACGAGCTTCATATGGTTTCCTGCTTTGTCGCGCATATCTATACGCAAGTGATTCCGCTCTGCACCCATGCGGGTGGTGTTGACTATGCGCATATTTTGCAAGGCGAAAATAGGCTCTTCGTTGCCGGCGCCAAAAGGCTCCAAGGATTTGAGTTCGGCAAGAAAATCTAACGATAGGTCGGCTAGGTTGGCGACATCTAGGTCTGCATGCTGTTTTAGGTATTTAGACTGGTCTGGTAAGTGCAGGCCGCGGTAGTATTCGTTGATTTTTCCACGAAATGCTTCCAGCTTGTCCCTATCTACCCGCACACCGGCGGCACCGGCATGACCACCGCCACCGATAATGGTGTCTTTGGCGTAATCTAGTGCTAGGGCCAAGTTAAAGTCGCCAAAGCTGCGGCCAGAGCCTTTATAAGTATTATTTTCTACCTTTGTTAGCACAAAAGCCGGCCGATGATATTCCTCTACTAGCCGCCCAGCGACTATACCAAGGATACCTTCATGCCATTTGCCCGTCTCTACAATAACTGGGTCTTTGCTTACGCCGCGCGCAGAGATTTCTTGAGTGGCGGCGCGTTGTTCGGTGCGGCGAGCCTTATTGAGTTCCTCTAGCTGAGCAGCCAAAGCAGCTGCGTCGACGGCAGAATTGGCGCGTAGTAAGTCTAGTGCTAAGTCTGCCGTTTGCAAACGCCCAGCCGCATTTAGCCGTGGGCCAATTTGAAATCCTATACTTTCGGATGTTAAATTTTTTACTCGGGCTTTTACCATAAGTTCGCGCAGCCCTGCGCGGCGAGTTTTATCTAGCACTTTCATGCCATAGTAGCCTAGAGTACGGTTTTCACCCAGGAGCAACATATTGTCGCAAATAGTGCCGATGAGCACTAGGTCTAGAAGCCATTTTTCTTGCCCTGCCGGAATAAGCCCAGCCTGTACCAAGCCTTGGGCTAGTTTGAAAGCTACGCCTACGCCGGCGAGGTTTTTGAGGCCTGCCTTAGTATCTGTATAGTCTGGGCGCTTGGGATTTACCACGGCCACCGCTGCCGGCAGGCTATCGCCACATTCGTGGTGGTCTGTCACTATGGTGTCTATTTGCAAGGCATTTAGCTCGTCTATTATGGCATGGTTGCGCGAGCCACAATCTACCGTAATTACTAGGGTGGCGCCCTGAGCCTTGGCATGCTTTACCATGCGCGGGCTCATACCATAGCCATCAGCAAACCTATCTGGCAGCATAATACTAATATTTTCCTGCGGAATGCCGGCTAGTTTTAGAGTATTCTCCATTACGGTGCTGGCGGTCACACCATCCACATCGTAATCGCCGTAGATAAGTATTTTTTCATTGGTAGCCGCGGCTTTTTGGATACGCTCTATGGCCTGGGTCATGTCTGGCAGACTATATGGGTCGCTAAGGCGCTGGTAGTCAGGGTGCAAAAATTCCCTGCCTAGGCCACGCGCATGTAGCAGCTGTTCAAATAATTTACTCATGCTAGCCTATAGTTTTACTAGGCTTGTTGCCCTTCTGGCTTTTTATTACTATGCTTTGGAGCTCTTTTAATATCGGAAATTGTTTATTGGTTTGATATATCTTGGTTTTGCCTTTTTTGGTAACTATGAGGAATTTACCAGCGGCCATGCGGTTTAATTCCCTTTGGATGTTGCCTGGGTCCTCTTTTATTAGCCGAGCTAGCCCGCGCACATGAGTCTTGAAATCTGGGTATTTGGCAAATACTACCAATATTTTTCGCCGCACCCTAGAAGTTACAAATATATCTAACATATTACCTCGCTTAACTTTCTATATTATAGCACGAGTCTAGTAAAAATTACAACGATATTAGAGCGAAATTACGGGCGGGGAGACCGCCCGTAAATTGTGATTGTGGTTTTTGGATGTTAGCGAGCTAGACAACGGATTGTACTGCCCCGTGATTTTTGACCATACATTGCCGCCCCTACACCATAACTGAAGAAATCGGAAGAATAGGCTGAGGTTCCTCCGTATAGTGTTTTTGTGCTGTAAACAGATGTTTGACCTTTTGAACTAACTTGATTGCTGGGGATATCACCGGATCTAACTAGCCAAATTGGATTGATTCTTAGGTTGATGAAACCACCTTCAAGATATGAGTAAGCGCCGCCAGGAGGGCCACTCGGGCTATATTCCCCCAGTATATTACCTAAGCTATTTATCATTGAAATTAGTTCATTGCCAGAAGTAGGACTTTCGTCATTCTTTCCTTCTGGTAACCTCCACCCAGCCGGGCAAATAGAGTCTGGGGCATTGTAGTATTGCCCTGTCATTTCCTCTGTGTTATTGCTTGCCACTGCAGCAGGCCAGTTATAATAGTTGCCCGCATGGTAATGCTGGCAAGTGCCATCATCATGTACAGCTTCACATTCTGCTAGGGAGTTGTATTGTATATCATTGTCATTAGTTCCTGATGTATAGTAATATACATCGCCAGGATTAGCAGAATACGGGGTGTTATTATCGTTTTGCCATCCATCTACTGTGGTGCCGGTGAAGTTAATAGTACTTCTTAATGGCTTCCAGCTCTCAGATACGTCAGTATCTGCTGAAGTAAGTGTAGTGTTTTCGTTTAGGTCTAGATCTAGATTCTGCGTCATCCATACATTGCCATCGGCTAGTCTGGAGATATAATATGGTTTCTTGTCACGAATGTCTTTGAGGGTATACTGCTCTCCTTCTGACATGTTGGCTAGAGTTGCAGTCTTTTCCTCTTCTGTCATTGTAGCGAAATCTTGCATATACTCTACGGCCGGGGCTATAGTGTATTCTAGTTCTCCGGTATATGTACCAGCTGGAAGTGATTTGTCTGCCTTTATGGTGTAATAAATATCTACCGCCTCGTTCTCTACTATATCGTTACCTTTTGTTATGATAGTAGGAGCATCTGCTAGTGGTATAGCTAGGTATTCCTCTGCTTCTTCGTCTAATGTATATCCCCATGTATTGTCTGTAAGTATTCCATCACTTACTGGAGCTATATAGTATGGTGAGTCAGTATTACCATCTAGG
>JAZNGO010000039.1:0-2019 GCA_045576515.1 Candidatus Nanosyncoccus sp.
AAAAATGCACTGAACCCATGGGAGAAGAGCGAGAACCACACGCTTTGCCTCAACTCAGCCAAGGCCATTGGATGCACCCTCGTGAATATTGGTACACTTGACCTTGCTGAAGGAAGGGTATGTTACCTTTTGTCTAGGAAATTATTTTGGCTGACAAATATATACATTGCCAAGTATCTCCATTATTACTTATAGTACCAGTATCTGGTACTGTTATATTTGTATTTGTAGCATCTTCACTTGGTACTATAGGTGCTTCCGCATCCTGTACTATGACTTCTATGGGAATAGTTGCCATGTAGATTTCCTCCGTTTAATTTAATTAATATTATTTAAGGTGCTCAGCGCTATTACAAAAATGGCACCGCAAGGGGTGTCATATTACAATCATCAACCGAAGCTATATCGTCAGTTAGCAATTGCGTCCTTACGGCGCCATTAATGATTGCTAACCTTGATATACTAAATATCTTCGATTGAATTAAATTGTAATATGACATAACCATTATAGCACAAAAAATGCTGTGTGGGGAAAAATTAAAAAATTACAACAATTGCTTAGATTAACAGGGGTGGGCTTGACATTTTATACCGGATATGCTATAATGGTATATAATAGCCCGATTGTGCCTAAGACTTAAAAAGCATATGTCGCGTGATATGCTAGCCGTAAGGCAAATCGGAGTACATTAGAGGAGAGGATATTTTGAAAAAGAATATCGTAATAGTAAACATAATAATATGTGCCCTGCTGGTGGCGGAGCTGGCGTTTTTGGCAAAAGGTTACGGAATAGTAGCCAGCATCATAGCCGGAGTTGCCGCTGCCGTTGCTATAGCGCTGTTTGTGGTGAATCGCGATGGCGAGAGTGCCATCGCAATGATAGCCTGCAGTGGCTACGCCATAGCTATTATCGGCGGGCTAGTGGTAGAGTCCATATATCCGGGCCAAGCCATGAGTATTGGCCTGCTACTAGGCGGAGCGACTGCAGTAATACAGGCGGCGCTAACTATTACCCGCAACGAAGGCAGAAAGTAAATTTATCTCCGGCATGCGCGATGCCGGATTTTTCATGGTTTAACCTCTTTAGTGCTATTTGCTACAAACGAGGAACATTAAGGCAAAATCACCTTTAGGTGCATTTTGCCGCTGGAGGGGCGAAGCGATGTGGCATACTTACTTACCACATCGCGCAGCTTCCGAGTTGTAGCAAATAGTGCTAACATGCATCAAATTATGTCTGTGGCTGCAAGGTCGCGAGCGATTTGCTTGGCGTAGCGCTCCTCTTCGCTAAAAATACAGCCACAGTATTTTTGCATATAGAGGCCCAGGGCGCGAGCTTTGGCTTGGCCTTCGCGGAAGCCTACACGAAAATCGCGATATAAGAACTCTATGCCAACCATGGCAGCTAAATCTTCACAAACTTGTTTTAACTCTTCGTGCTTTTGATATGGTGAAACGAGGAGGGTGGTAGTGAAGGCGCTGTATCCGTGCTTGGCGGCGTAGCGCACAGTCTGTGTCAGGCGCTTTTTGTAGCAGTAATTGACGCAACGATTGGGTATGTCACTAACTACGTTTCTGCAGAACTCATCTAAGCCGTAGTCTTCGATGAAAATAGACTCTGCGCCTACTTTTTTACAATAATCTTTGAGACAGTCGCGGCGAGCCTTATATTCCATATATGGATGAATATTTGGATTGTACCAAAAAACGGTGGGCTCTATACCTTCGGCTCGTAAACTATCTATACAGTATACGCTGCATGGTGCGCAGCAAGTATGCATTAAAACTTTTTTCATAATTATTTTATAATATAAATCATATTTGCAATGCTGATTGTTAATCTAGCGGAAGGCAATCAGATTAACCAATTTCGGAGCTTGGACTTGTTGGTTGTAATTTTACAACGCTTAGGCAGATGCTCGCTCCTTAGTCGCTCACAAAGTTCGCTGGGTTCGCTCGCATACTGTAATGTTGTAAAAATTACAACAGAACAAATCTGGTCTAAATCTCATTATGCT
>JAZNGO010000040.1:0-5217 GCA_045576515.1 Candidatus Nanosyncoccus sp.
TTACTCGGATACCATTCTAGTTGCGAACCAACCAATTGCATCCCAGTACCTGCAGTCACCATATTATCATCCCAAGGCTTATTCTCCGTTAGCACCCTAGAGGTTCCCTGGAAACCAATACCCTCCATATCCGGGCTCCAGCAAAAACCCCACACATCATCCGGAATCTCGGTCGGCGCCGTAGCACCTGGATTTTCATACAAATATGCCTGTTGATAAGCCTTCAGCGCATCCTGATACGCCCCATACTTTTCCATTTTATAAACACCAAAACTCTGTAGTTGCTTTCCGCTCAAATTCGCAGTTTTATATGGCGCCCATGTAGTAACATAATGCCCTGCATTCATAGTGGACCAATGTCCATAATACCCACCCGTATAAAGCAAGTCTCCATCCACATACACTCCAAAGCTGTTTATCCCAAAATGCCAAAACCCTCCTCCGTGTTTAGAACACTCTCCCGGTATACTCACATTCGACACATTCGTAGGCTCAGATTCTAATGCGGGGAATACCGTATCATTATTAGTTTCGCTCTGAGCCTCATAATATATCCAAGAAACTCCTGCGCAATCAACCGCATACATCCATAAATTGTAATCATTGCACGAAGACGGCGAACGTGGTTCTGTAGGACTCGAGGGACTAATCCCACCTTTACCTTCACCAATCCAAGCAAAAGTATCTTCACTACCATATAGTCCAACAAATAATAGCGCAAAAACCATTGTTATTCTAACAAAAAACTTCCATCCTCTATTCATCTTGCAAATTCCTATTTAGGTTAATTCTTTGTCCCGAAGGGTATTTCTCCGAGATAATAGTTCTATAATACTCCACCTTTTCCGTATCCCCAGCTCGCATGTACAAAGCGCACAGCGCATTCAAATAATTATTCTCCAAAAACTGCCCATTCACCAATTCCTGCACTTCCTCCAAAATATTTACCGCACGACCTAAATCTTGAGTATTATCATAAATATAACTCGCATACTCAATGGCCACATATACCCTCAATTCTCCATCGGTATTATTATATACGTACTCATAATCAGAAATCGCATCCGAAACACCAAAGCCAGACTCCGAATTGAGCCTATCTTTTATATTCTCCGTCAATATCATTGCCTTAGTAGAATCCGCAACCTCACCTTCCCAACCAGCCATAGCATACTCTATGTTCATTAAATCCTCATTATTACCTTGGTCTTGTGAATTCTTATTCATCAAAAACACGCCAATACACGCTCCTACACCAATAACCGCCACTAGTATGCACAACGCTACCACCAGTTTCCAAACATTAAATCCTTGCTTATCTTTAGTCATACCTCCATTTTACCATAAGCATCAAAAAGCTCCAAACTTTCCCCACCAAGCCAATACTAACTACTCACCAAATTTATCTCTTAGCCACATGTCCGCCGGGCCGGCTGTCATTAGTAACACCAAATATCCTTCATCCAAATATTGCTGTAACTTTTGGGCCAACTCATCATCTAGTTCTGCTGGCTCCGCTACATTTTTATTAGTAAGACCAGCTATAAAATCTTCCGACTCTAGCACCGGCAGAGTCGGGTCTTCACGCGTCAAATATGTTGGTAACCAATATATGCGCTCCGCACCTACAAAAGCATCCTTATACCCATCTTTCACCTCGTGTTGCCGCACATTTTGGTGCGGCTGGTACACTACCACTACACCCTTTTTATTAGCGCGCTTTGCCTCCTCGCCAGCCATTTGTACCGTCACTGCTATTTCTTCAGGATGGTGCGCATAATCCGTATATACTCCATCCGCAATTCTTTCAAATCTCCGCCCCACCCCAGGAAATGTATTTAATACTTTCGCAATTTCCTCCTCTGCACTATCCGGCGCCATCATTTTTATTGCGGCCATAGCTAGCGCAGCATCCTTACGTCGCACTTCTCCAGCTAGTGTTATCCTGCTATCTAGCTCGGCCTCACATATCACTGTCTCGCTTTGTTGCTTAAATTGCTCAAATGCCGCCTCGTAATCTTCTACCGTAGGATAAATATCCGGATGGTCATAACTCATCGCCGGTATCACCGCCAGCCACGGATGATATTTCAAAAAGTTTCGGTCATACTCATCTGCCTCATACACAAAATATTCATCACCAGGGCGATACGCTCCACTCGGCGCAAACCCTAGCGTGGTCCCCACTATATATGCTACGGGTAATTTCATTTTTACCGCCGCCCATACTATCATAGCCGTAGTGGTAGTTTTGCCATGAGTACCAGCCACCGCTATCATTTTTAGCCCCAATTTGTCTACCAAAAACGCCGTCAAATCATCTCGCTTGGTGCATTTCACCCCGGCGTCGCGCGCCATCATTAGTTCGGCATGGGTTTCCGGCAAAGCCGAAGTATACACAAACCAATCTACTCCTTCGGTCAGCTTCTTCTGCAAAAATTCTCCATCCTGAGGCCCAATTTTTAGTTCTATTCCAGCATCTACTAGCTCATCATATATTGCCCCCTTACTAAGGTCAGAGCCGCACACATTTATCCCAGCCGCCTTAGCCATCAGCGCCAGTGGCCCCATCCCTGTACCGGATATTCCAGATATATATATATTCATGATATAATATATTATACAATGAAACTTACTTCCGAACAAGAAATGCTAGATTTTGGCAAAGATTTTGCTACCTCCCTAAAAAATCGCACGAATACTCCTGTAGTCATAGAGCTAATCGGCGACATCGGCGCCGGCAAAACCACTTTTACTCGTGGCCTCGCTAAAGGCCTAAATATTTCATCCCCAGTTACCAGCCCCAGCTTTACTATTTCAAAATCTTACGCCTTGCCCACAGGCGGCCGGCTCATCCACTATGATTTTTATCGCATTCCAGACCCTGGCCTTATGCGCGAAGATTTAAATGAAAATCTCATAAGCCCCAACAATATTATTATAGTAGAATGGGGCAATTCCATTGCCAATACTCTTCCAGACAATCGCATCAAAATATCAATTCATCGCCTAGACGACAACTCCCGTGAAATCATTTTTGAAGATAATTCTAACTGCACCACCACATCCGATTCAGAACCAATACCAAGCAAATCACCCTCCACAAAAAATATAGCTAGCCCTGCTAGCAATCGCCCCTCCCAACTCTCCTTATATCTAGACACTTCTACCCCTACTACGGTATTAAAAATCAACGATACGGAATATTCCTACACCTTCGCCAATGCTCTAGCCGAACAGCTCCTTGGCTTCATGCGTGACCATCTAGCCAAACACGACAAAACCTTCGGCGACATCACCGATATTACTTTTATGTCTGGCCCTGGCTCATTCACTGGTTTGCGCATCGGCGCTGCCATCGTAAACACTCTAGCTAGCGAGCTTCATATCCCACTTTACGATCATCGCGGTCATCAGCATCAAATCATTATCCCAGATTACGGGCGCCCCGCCAATATCTCCCAACCCCGCAAATAATCTTGCCTGAGCCAAATTAATTACCGCGCATCTTGCGCTTCACTATCAGCCTTGCCGCCACTACCGTAAGCGCAGCTGTTACCACTATCGTTGCCCCCTCTATCACCGCCATTAGTATTAGGCCCTTGGTAGTATCCGGCCGAAACACTTTACTTTTACCTAGAGGCGCCACATATGAAGGATCACTTGGGTCATATGCTATTTGCACACCGCCATCACTATTTGCCAGCTCCGCATCCATTACACTTAAATTCATCCCGGCGAACTTCACTCCAAACACCGAATTTCGTGAATCCCTATCTGCATGGAATATCCTCACTATAGAGCCTTCTTCAGCTGTCAGCCTCACGCCAGAATAAGCCAAATCCTCATCCCCCACTCCGGAATAGATTCTACCGTCCTTATATATCACAAATCTCCCGGTTAGCGCATCGTGAATTCCGCCCATATCTAGTATCAGTTTATCCCCTACATACACAAACGTATCATCATCTGCCCATACAGTAAATTCCTCTGCTCCGCTATTTAACACCGTAAAAGGCACCGCAAAATTCATCGTGAATAAATGGTTGTGTCCATCTACATTCACGCTATCGCCAGCACTAAACTTCACCTCATCTAGCGGATAAAACTCTTTCGCATCAAATACAAACTCCGCCCCATTACTTAAATATTGCATGCCTAGTGTACCCGCATAACTCGCACTCTTGCCTTCCACAGCGCTAAACCACCGCTTCATATTTATGCCACGATTCGAGATTAATTTTCCACTCACACCCACCGGCAAATATTCATCATTTAGCTCATACTCCACCAGTCCTTGTTCTAGTGCTTCATTATAATACTTACAGCCACTCCACTCGAACTGTCTTGCCTCTAGCGCATCATCCGCACCAACATCATACATATTCACACAATCATCCGCACGCTGGTCATAATAAGCTACCGGTAGTTGCACTAGCTCTGTTTCGTCCACTCCGGCACTTGCAAGTACTGCATCTGGAGTTTTGGCCACCATTTCATCTGAAATTTCCCTCACCGTATTAGATAGCCCCGCTAAAGCCAGCACTGCACCCATAGCAAACGCCCCTAGCGCTATCCAGCCAAATACCCACTTTTTTTGCTTTTTCTGTGCCATATTACTCTAAGTATAAGCCATTTACACCGTTTTTTCAAGCTCCACTAGGCCTACTCTCCGCCCTCCGCACTCTCGCCTGCCGGAATCCCCAGCCTTTCATCGGAAATTACATTTTCGTCAAACGGCTTTTCATATTCATCTATCTCACTTGCTTCTACTTGTAACTTTTCCAAATATTCTTCTATTACATCCATGGTTAATTTACCACTTTTTTCAAACTCATATTCCTCTTGTTTGTCGCCCTCTTCTTCTATTTCCTCCTCATCTGGCAAGTATCCCGGCCGCGACCTATCCAAATATATATCGCCCGAATTGTGATATATCGCCAAACTCACCCCAGTGGTAGTTACTGCTATTACTACAGATACTACCCCCATTATCACCAAATTTCGCCCTCCCTCGGTAAACATCGTTCTATTTTTTTTCTTTATTTTCATCACAACTTCCTCTTCAAATTTGTTACCAACTTCACATGTTCAGATATCAAATTTCGCAATTTTAGCACATCCTGCACCATTACCTTACGCTTTTGTTGCACCACTACCAGCTTACCATAAAATTTCCCCGGTTCAGTCTTACAATCCATCCCCACTAACTCTTCT
>JAZNGO010000041.1:0-2539 GCA_045576515.1 Candidatus Nanosyncoccus sp.
TAGTGATTATTTTCATAAGCCCATTATATCACAGAATGAATATTTCGTAAAATAACAGAGAAGATAGCGTGCCATGTAGTTCATCGTAATCGAGGAACATTAAGGACAAATTTGCCAAAGGCGAATTTGACCGCCGGAGGGGCGGAGCGATGTGATAATATTTCTGCTTATCACATCGCGCAGCTTCCGAGATACGATGAACTACATGGCAATCCTTAGTTAAAGCAAACCAGGCGGGTCTAAGGTTATACGGAAATTGGGGTCTAGCCCCTGGCAGGCCTCTACTATCGCTTTGCGAGAGCGTGCCCTCACTACTATTTGCCAGGTATAGCCTCGGCTAGTATGCTCATGAAAGGCCGGCATCGGGGGAGATACCGTGACTTTTGGGCTTTTTGCGAGATTTTTCACGGCTTGTTGCACTTTTTTTAGTACGGTGGCCTCTGTTTTCATAGTAATATCTAGCTTCATAATAAATCTATAAGGAGGGAAGCCAGCCTTACGGCGCTTTTCTAGCATATATTCGCAAAACCCCTGATAATCCGCCTTTATAGCTAGATTTATCACCGGGCTATCTGGCCGAAAAGTCTGTAAAAACACCTCTGCTGTAGCTGTATGTCCGCGCCCCACTCGGCCTATCACCTGGGTAAGCAGCTGAAAAGTTTTTTCCTCAGCCATGTAATCTGGTAAATTCATTCCGGCATCAGCCTGAGCCACTCCTACCGTAGCCAGCCGTGGCAAATCTAGCCCCTTAGCCAAAGTTTGCGTACCCACCAGTATATCCACCTGCCCATCTCGTACCTCTGTGTAGATAGCCTCTAGGCCCTCACCTTTTTTGTTGTCGGCATCAAACCTTCGTACTCTAGCGCTAGGGAATAGCTTTCCTAGCTCACTCTCAAGTAGCTTAGTGCCAAACCCCTTGTGTACTAGCCCTAGTGCACCGCATTTTGGGCATGTTTGAGGTACTCGCTCTCTGTAGCCACAGGTATGGCACACTAGCTCATAAGTATCTGTGTGCAGCGTAAGGGGTAGATAGCAACTCGGGCAAACTATCTCCTCCCCGCAATGCTCACAAATAGTAAGAGGTGATGAGCCTCGGCGGTTGTGAAATATCAGCGTTTGCTCTCCCTGTGCTAAATTACGCTTTATTGCGGCAAGTAGGGGATTGGCAAAATAGCGGTTTTTACTAAAATCCCCCCTAGATTTTAAGTCTATTATCTGTATATTAGGCTGCACAGCGGTAGACTTAGCCTTTTCAGCTAAAGTTACCAGGGTGCCGCACCGCCTAGCTATATAATAATCTTCCACCGTAGGGGTGGCTGAGCCTAGCACTAGGTCTATTCCGTACTTTTTCGCTATAAAACTTGCCACTCGGATGGCGGAATATTTTGGTGCATTCTCTTGGTAATAGGTAGATTCGTGCTCCTCATCTATTATTATTAGCCCCAGATTGTGTAAGGGAGCAAATAGTGCCGACCGCGGCCCTATTACCACCTTGGGCCTATCTGACTCTAAGAGAGAATTAAATATTAGGTGCCGCTCCGCCTCTGTCTGCCCGGAGTGTACCACCACTACTTTGTCGCCAAAATATTCCGCAAATACCCGAACAAGTTGGCTAGTAAGAGCTATTTCCGGCACTAAAAGTATGGTGGATTTTTGTGCTAAAAGAGCCTTTTTAGCTAGTGTGAGGTAGATGTTAGTTTTACCACTACCAGTCACGCCATGTAGTAGTTTCGTGGCTCCTACGGCCTTCTGAAGGCCTTGTAGGGCATTTTTTTGGGCAGTATTGAGCTGAATTTGCGGTATTTTTGCGGGGCGTTCGGTTTTTACGGCCTCCCCGAACATTTGTTCGGGAATCTTGCTGGCTCGGCGCTTTTTCTCTACGCCATTTGGCAGTATAAGTCCAAGAGTGCTAGCCAGCGGAGCTTGGTAATATTCCGCCACAAATCGCGCCGCAGCCACCAAATGTGCCGGCAAAGGCGTTGAATACAAAACTTTCAAAATACGCTTAGTAGCAAAGTCTGGTCGAGCAACTTTTTTGTATATCACGCCCACGGCCGTGCCACGGCCTAGCGGCACCTGCACTATTTGGCCCGGAAGCAGGGAATCAGCGTACTCGTAAGTAAGCACGCCATTGCCACGCCCAAACACCTTCCCCGGTATCACCTCGTAAAACATATATCTATTATACACTATACAGGGGTACAAATATGTAAAAATTTTCCACACAAAGCATAATTAGTATGTTATAATAAAAGAGCATCATTACAATTATTTGCCAAAGGCATTTTTAACCAAAATGTCCGCAATACGAATGGCACCGTGAGGAATCCAGTTGCGGACACCCTTTGGTTAAGTAATTGTGATGATGCACCTGACGGTGCCATTTTTGTATAAGATACATGAAGCTTATACGAAAATATCACTAAGTACTTTATATATTAACATTAATCTCTTAGAAAGGAGAAAATACTATATGGCTACCATACCTATAGAAATCATCCTACAGGACGCAGAAACTCCTGTAGACCCAACACCAACA
>JAZNGO010000042.1:0-7379 GCA_045576515.1 Candidatus Nanosyncoccus sp.
CGCGATGTAAAGCCAGCTTTCTTTAGTACTGGGCGTAAATCTGGCGCCTCTAGTACCAATGCTTTGGATATAGCCAACTTTATAGCATCTACTTGCCCGGCCAAGCCACCACCTTTTACCAAAATAGTAATATCATACTCATTTTGCTTGCTAGTGAGTGCTAGTGGGTCAGTAATCTCCGCTAGATAAGCCTTATTGCCAGACAAATACTCTAGCGCGGGCTTATTGTTGATCTTAATATCACCTTTACCGGCATATAGACGCGCTGTGGCGGTAGCCGACTTGCGACGCCCTAAGCCATAGGTATATTTTTTCGTAGTAGCCATTATTTAATCTCCTTTGGACTTTGTGCCGTATGAGCATGCTCTTCGCCATCAAATATACGGAGGCGCTTTAGGCGCTCAGCCGCCAATTTATTCTTAGGCAACATACCTTTTACGGCCGCCGTTATAGCTACGGCTGGATTCTTTTCGATAACTTCCTCAAGCTTAAGCTCGGTCAAGCCACCTGGAAAACCACTGTGCCGATAGTATTTTTTCTGTACCATCTTGTCACCAGTAACTATCAAGTTCTTGGCATTTATCACCACCACATAATCACCATTGTCGATGTGTGGCGTATAAGTCACCTTGCTCTTGCCCATTAGCTTGTCGGCTATTACTACAGCCAATTTGCCAAGTGGCATTGTGGAAGCGTCCACTACCCACCATTCACGCTTTATCTCTGAACTTTTCTGTGAATAAGTTTTCATTACTTATCCTCCTTCTTTGTAGTAGGCTTAGCGGACTTATCATCCTTAGCCTCTTCCTTAGCTGGAGTATCTTTTGGCTCATCGAATGAAATTTCATCCACAAAGCTAATTGTGCCCATCTCAGAATTATCGCCGCGGCGATATCCTGCACGCTCAATTCTTAGATACCCAGATTCACGCTTGATTTGTGGCGCAATATAATCCACTAGTAGAGTTGCCGCCTCTAGATCATTCAATCTAGCGATAATCAACCGGCGATTGTGAAGCCCACCTTTTTTCGCCATCGTAATTAGCTTCTCTGTTGAACGGCGGATTTCTTTGGCGCGTGCAAGCGTCGTAGTAATAGATTGATATTTAATCAGAGAGCACATCAGAGCACGGCTCAATGCTAGCCTCTGATCGGTTTCACGGCCAAACTTTCGGCCTTTATATCCGTGACGATGCATATTAAAAATTCAACTCCGTTAATTTTTCCTTTACCTCATCTAACGCTTTTTGGCCAAAACCTTTCAAATCTTTCATGTCGGTTTCAGACAAAGTCACCAAATCACGAATCGTACGGATATCGTTATTTAGCAATGCGTTAGCTGTACGAGCAGAGAGTTCGAGTTCCTCAATTGGCAACATTAGCCCAGAGTCATCATCATCTTTGTTCGCGCCTGGTGCAGGGGTAGATTCGACTTTCTTCCCTCCAGCCAAAGCTGTAAATTGGTTTACTAATATAGCTGCAGCTTCTTCAAAAGCTTCCTTCGGCGTAATAGTGCCATCGGTATCAATAGTAAGCGCGAGCTGCTGCAAATTAGTATCTTGCCCCACGCGAGTATTCTCTACCTTGTAGCGCACTCTCAGTACTGGCGTAAACACAGCATCCACCGCTATCATATCGCCGTGTACTCTTTCTTCACTAGAGCGTTCAATAGTAAGATACCCACGTCCAGCTTCTACGATAAAGTGCATCTTAAGTACATACTTAGGGTCATCGATATGACAGATAGTTTGATTTGGATTGGATATTTCTACCTCTGATGGTAGTTTGATATCACCAGCTACTACACGCTTATCCCCATCTTTTTCAGACTGCTCACTACCTTTTATTTCCAGTGAAAGTTCCACTGGCGCATCTGTATGACATTTGAATCTAATGTTCTTTAGATTCAACATAATATCAACTACATCTTCGCGCACACCAGGAATAGCAGTGTATTCATGGCTTACACCTTCCACTGAAAAAGCCGTAATCGCTGCACCTTTCACGCTAGAAAGAAGCACCCGACGTAGGGAATTCCCCAACGTATTACCGTAGCCATAATATAGCGGCTTTATTACAAATTCAGCACTATTTTCGCCCAATTCTTTCACACTGGCGAGAGCTGCTTCGTGTATAGTTTTTGTTGTCATTTTTTCCTCCTTAGCGTGAGTAATACTCAACGATTAATTGTTCATTAATGCCAGCCTCAGCTTCTTCGCGCTTTGGCAAGCCGGTTACTTCAATTTTCATTTTCTTCGCGTCGACCTTCAACCACGAAAGTGGTGTTACATTCGATGCCCCTATAATGTTCGGAAGATTTTTGAAGTATTCAGTTTTACCTGATTTTGGACGTACTTCTAGAACATCACCCGGGTTCAAACGTATAGATGGAATATCTACTCGCCGACCATTCAATAGAAAATGTCCATGACTCATGAGCTGCCGTGCCTGTCTGCGAGTCAAAGCAAACCCGGCCCGAAACACCACGTTATCTGCGCGGCGCTCTAGGAACTCTAGTAGCCTTTCGCCGGTTAGGCCATCAGCTTTTTGAGCCTCTTTCATTAATTTTGCAAATTGTTTTTCTAGCAAACCGTACATTCTACGTACTTTTTGCTTTTCGCGAAGCTGTGTCAAATACAAGCTTCCGCCACGTACACGCATATCACCGTGCTCGCCCGGAATCCCAGACTTCTTAGCCATCACCTTATGCGCTTTTGGCGCCAAGGCATAACCTTCACGACGACTTTGCTTTACTATAGGTGCAGTATCTCTAGCCATTATGGTTTCCTTTCTCCCTTAGGCCGCACACCACCGTGCGCTATAGGGGTTACATCGGTAATACTATCGATTCTTATTCCTGCCGCAGAAATAGCCCGTACAGCCGCATCGCGACCCAAGCCTATCCCAGAAACATACACATCTACAGAGTTTAATGCATGATTCTTTTTGGCTAATTCCAAAGCCTTTTCTGCAGCTACACCAGCCGCAAAAGCCGTGCCCTTCTTGGAACCACGAAATCCATTCGCTCCAGCAGAAGATGCAGTCAACACCCCACCAGACTTATCGGTTACACTGATAATAGTATTGTTAAAAGTAGCTTGGATATGCACCGCGCCAGCATTTACGATACGCTTACCTTTCTTAGCCTTAGTCTTGGGAGTAGCTTCAGTAGCTTCCACGACAGTAGTAGTTATTTTTTCTTCTGTCATATTACTCCTTAAGTCTTACTTGCTGCTTTAGGTTGCGCCCCACCGACCGCGATCGCCTTACCCTTACGAGTACGTGCATTCGTACGGGTACGCTGTCCGTTGACGGGTAACTTCGCCTTGTGGCGCATGCCTTTGTAGGAATTAATATCCTTTAATCTTTTGATATTGTTGCTCACCAGGCGTCTGAGGTCACCTTCAACATGATACTTCTTCGCGATAATATCGTTGATTTTTTGTTCGTCAGCCTCGGTGAGTTCTTTCACCCGAGTGGTAGGCTCGATTTTAGCCTCCGCAAGGATTTTCTTTGATGTAGCGCGACCAATTCCATACACGTAAGTGAGAGCTATCCACACTTGCTTGTCGGAAGGGATCACAACACTAGCTATTCTAGCCATATTTTAACCCTGCCTTTGCTTATTTTTAGGTTTTTTCTTGTTGATGACACGAAGTACACCCTTCCGGCGCACGATGATGTCATCGGGGGAGATTTTTTTAACACTTGCACGTACTTTCATGGTGTTAAAATCCTTTCCTTTCCTTTAATGTTGTATTTTTTACAACATTTAGCCTGTCCGCCAGGCTATTAGTTGTAAAACAACGTTGATATTAATCTTTGAGTCTAAAGCTGATTCTGCCCTTTGTAAGATCGTATGGGGTTAACTCAACCTCGACTCTGTCACCCGGAACAAGACGGATGTAGTTCTTCCGCATTTTCCCGCTCATATGGGCAACAATAATATGACCATTCTCGAGTTCAACCCGAAATTGGGTATTCGGTAGAGCTTCAACAACACTACCTGTGAGCTTAATCACTTCCTTTTGACTAGCCATAAATTACATTCCTATTTTACCATGCCAAATATATTTTGTAAAGCACTTTTTGTGCAATAATCCTGCAAGTCTAGTACCAACCATGGCTATACCAATATTCTATAGCCTGGCTCCAGCCACCATAACGGCCATTTACATAGCCTATCATCCAACGAATTTGCGTTACCGGATTAGTCTCCCAATCTGCGCCCACCGAAGCCATCTTGTTACCAGGCAAAGCCTGTGGGATACCATAAGCACCCGAAGGATTCTGTGCATCCACCCTACACCCACTCTCATGATAAATCAAGTCTAAAGCCGCCGACAAATCTTCTTCGCTAACCCCTGCTGCACGTGCCCACTCTGCACACGTGCCCCACTCTGGCGGAATAGATTTTTTTACACCCACCGCCACTACTCGCTCCACCGGCTCACGCACTACTTCTTCACCCATCACTTCTCGCACCACCTCTTCGTTGTTAATATACTGCACATTATAGCTTATTCTCTTTACGCCTACCTCACCCAATTGACGCACTTCTGTTGTTCCATTTGCCATATTAGCATCACGCTCTGTCCTCTCACTAAACGGTATCTCCTCCTCTACTGTTATGGTTCTACCGCCATTTCTTGTAATTTCATACACGCTAGCTACACCTGTCTCCAAAAAATTCGTGCTAGGTGCTAACTCTACCTTATCGCCATCATATACTACGAGCCCTGCATCCTTAGTAATAGTTTTGTAATCATAGCTTGCAGTCATTATGTATCTCTCAATAGCGCCATCCTTTACTACTACCGGCCTGGCTCTATATATATTTACATAATAATTATCCATATTTATTTCGGCATCGAGCCCAGGTTCTACTATGTCGCCATCATTTAGCACTACATCGGCCCTTTCTATAGCTTCGCCCACAGTATGCGCATCGGTTTTTACTATCAGTTTTTCACCCCCATCATAAAAAGTCACATATTTTGTGGCTGTAGTCTCGGCCGGAGCCACCTCGTGCTCGCTATTAGTAGCAAAAGTAGCTCTATCAGATAGCGCCACCAACACACCTATTACCACTATTACAGACATCACCACTACGGTATCTATTATTCTATCTAGCTTACGTGCTAATTTCATATGCATATATATTATATCATAGTTGTGTTTATTCTGTCACTAGCACTGCCCGTGCAAACTGGCGCGACAAATATGTTCTTTGCTGCTGCGACCATTCACCGGTACAAGATATTATAGTCACAGATTCCTCACCATACACCGGTGACTTCATCGCCGTAGCCATATAGGCATCAGCCTCACTCAGCGGTACACTCACATTCTCCACCACAGCATATTTATATATCAAGCCGTCACCACGTTCTACTGTAATAATATCGCCATCCACCAAATCCGGTAAGTTCTTAAACACACCATGCACATGCGGCCCACCATTGTGCCCATCTATCACCATGGTGCCACCCATACCAGGCTTGCCCGAGGCCTCATACCATCCTGTGTCAAATATATTTATCGGGGTGTCTAGCTCACCAGTAGCATTTACACCCATAGGCAATATCCGCGCATTTCTTATACCCAGCTTATCTATGCTTAAGTATCTTGGCCTGTCCGGTGCTACTATATATTCTGTAATTTCATCCTCGGTGGGCTTTTCCTCTATCAGCTCTTCCTCTGGCTCTATTACTTCTGCTACCGCACGCTCGCTACCGTCTTTCTCATTGTAGTAATTCGCTTCATATACTACTACTTTTATCAAAAACACCAAGAACAATATGCCTAGTACGCTCCATATTACCCACTTAATAATTCTGCGCCAAGCGTTAATCTTCAGACTCATTACTATAATCGTCGTATGTTATCATTAATGCGCGAGAATCCACCGACCTTAAGTTCTCGAGTGCCACCGTCACCACGATAAGAAGCCCAGTACCAGAGATAGATAACCCTATTGGTGCTCCTGTTGTAAGTATAAAGATATAATCCGTAATAAATGGCAACATAGCAATAATACCTAACGCCAAAGCACCAAATAAGTCTAGGTGATTTACCACTTTACCTAAATAGTTAGCTGTGGCTATACCAGGGCGTACACCCTCTATAAACCCACCTTGTTTTTGCAAGTTGTCTGCTATTTCTTTGGTATTGAATATTATCGAAGTATAGAAATAGGTAAAAGCGAACACTAGCACAAAATACATCGCCGGGTACACAAACCATTGCGCAGTAATACCATTAGGATACATCGTAGCGAAATTATTCGCCGACGGCGCTGAAAATACCGTTACTAGCGTTTCGCCTACACCGTTGGTCGGGTCTACAGATAGTATCACCTGCCCCACCAGCGCCGGTAGCGACAAAAAAGCCGTAGCGAAAATCACCGGTATCACGCCTGCCGCAATCATCTTGATAGGCAATATAGACTTAATGCCACCATAAGATGAGTTCCCGTGCACTCTCTTGGCATAGTTAATCGTAATTATTCGCTGTGCTTCGTTTAGCTTTACCAAGAAGTATATCACTACTATCATAGCTATGCCAAAGCCTAGCAGTATCCAAAATATCGTAGGATTCACTGGTAACTCTAACCCGCCAAATAGCGTAAGCGAACCTTCACTAGTATCAAATAATGCCGCACCTAGCGAAGCCATCGTAGTAGGCAGCTGCGATATAATAGACGCAAAAATAAGCGTAGAAATACCATTGCCTATACCTTGCTCGGTAATTAGCTCACCCATCCACATTAGTATCACCGACCCAGCCGTCATCGCAGTCACAGATAGTGCCCAATCACCTAGCGAAGGGGTAAAATCTGTAGAGATATTTGCAGCTAATGTAGACTGATATAGTATAAATATATATGCTATAGACTGTATTATTGCTAGTGGCACTGTAAGTATACGTGTCCACTGGTTAATCTTGCGTCGGCCTGTTTCGCCGTCATTTGATAGCTCCTCTAGCGAAGGTATCGCCTTAGTGAGTAATTGTACCACTATAGAGCCAGTAATGTATGGCGAAAGCCCCACCAATATGATACTAAATGATGCCAACCCACCGCCAGATATCAAGTTCAAAAAGTTCGAAAAATCTGACTTTTGCATCAAATTATTTACCGCTTCTTTGAATGTGCTCGCATCACCCATTGGTACCGGTATCTGAGCTAATAATCTATACGCCACCAATATACCGAGTATTATCAGTACACGCCTTAACATGTCTTTATTTTTGAGAGATTTGAAAATAGTCTTAAAATGCATAATACCTCTTGTTCTCTATCCATCTTACCACACTTCCTACTGAATTACAACACATCTATAATGTTTTAAGCATTGTTGCATAACAATACTTTATCCT
>JAZNGO010000043.1:0-2150 GCA_045576515.1 Candidatus Nanosyncoccus sp.
AGGGAAAGAGGAGAAGCCTCAAGAGTCTGGTAACCAGTGCTTGTGCTAGTATTGGTAGTGATGTTTAGGTATGCACCGGTTAATGCACCCCAAGAGAGAGTAGTGCTATAGGTGTAGTTTGCTGGGAGTCTCCAACCCTTAGGGCAGATGGAGCCGTTGACATCTACATTGCTGCCTGTGCTGCTCGTACCTTTCTCGGCAGTAGCAGCGTACCAGTTGTAATGCCAGCCGTAGGTAGCTTCTTTAGCAGTGTTGCCATTCATAGCGTTAGAGGTTGGGGCGTAAGAGAAGGTAGAGATAGAGCCAGCGGTAGTAGTACCGTAGCTAGCCTCGATGGCAGTGTTTGTAGCGAGCGGAAGCTCTAGGCTTTGAGTCATCCAGCAGCTACCATCAGCAAGTTTAGCGACGAGGTAGTATTGGACATTGGAGCCGGTGAGGACTGGGTTGGCGCTAGTACCGGTACCGTCTTTACCACGATAGTCAATGAGTTTTCTCATTGGGACGTTCTTGCCACCATCTTCGGCAGTGTTTCTAGAGCCATATTCTACAGAGCCGGAGATAGCATCAGAGGCTGGGGCTATAGGAATGTAGTTAGTGCCGACAGTACCGAAGGCGGTTTTGCTTGGAGCGATAACTTCAGCGTTAGTACAGATTTCTGGAGTCATTTCTTGCATAGTGGTGATGGTATAGAAGGCTGGGGCAGCTACTTCCCAGTTAGCCGTTAAGGTTTCTTCTCCAGTATATAGTTCATCACCAACGATAGTGATAGTGTCTCCGGGATCATATTGGTTGCCTTTACTATCAGTCCAGTAGGTAAAGTCATAGCCAGTGAGGACTGGGGATACGCTTGGGATAGTAAAGGTATGCTGTGCTGCTACTTCCTCGGCAGTCATATCAGCAAAAGCGTTTGGACTTCCGCTTGGAGCGCTACCACCATTAAGGTTGAAGCTTAGGGTGTAGTTAGTAGGTATTGGATTAGCAATAGCAGAAAGAGTGATAGAGTTCTTATAAGTACCAGAAGCTTTAGCTAGGTTGATGTTCATAGCAATATAGACTGGAGTCTTCTCATGAGCTATGGGAGTAGTAGTAGATTTGATGTTATCGGTAGTAGTATGAGCGGGAATAGCATAGTAGGAAGTATCGTCTAGACTATAGCCCCATTTGTTAGTATAGGCTTTGTCAGTAGTTCCGGAAGTACTACCTAGAGCAAAGTCAGTTTTATCTACGGAGATACCGGAAGTATAGGTATTATCTAATGTAGGAATGACATAGTTAGAAGTAGGAGTATAGTCTGAAGTAGGATTAACTAGATTAATAAGACTATTGGTATAGACTGGAGACTCTATAGTAGAGTTTGGTGTAAGATAATCGGAGGAGAGATAGAGTTTATAGCCAGTAAGGTTACTGGTATCTACTTCCGCATTAAAGCTACTGCTCGTAAAGGTACCAGCAGAGCTAGCTTCTAGGTTAAATGATAAGTTATCAATGTTAGTAGTAGCAGTGCTGTCTAGTATCCTAATAGCAATGCCATTAATGAGATCGAGATTAACATCAGCACTGGTGGCGGAGGCGGAAGGAATACCAATACCCGTATTAAAAAAGCTGAAGTTAAAGCCAGAGGCAACAAAGAGGCTAGCAAGAGCAAAGGCAGAAATGAGAGATACTGGTGCAATAAAAAGCGCTAGGAACTTTCCTAGCAAAAATGAGCTTTTTGAGCTTGGCTTGCTAATTCCTTCTAATTGTACCCCCCCCCCAGTGGCAATTTTTGTCTATGCTTTTCCACAATAGCATGGATGTTTGACCTCCCTTTACATAAAAATTACTTCTTACGGTTTATTATAGCATAGACGGAAATGAAAAAGCAAGACTTTAATCACAAATTTTCTTAGCCTCGAAAAGGACAGTGGAGACGGCGGGAGGGGGAGTGAAGTCGGTCGGGCGGAGCGGGTAGCGGATTTTGGTTTGGTACTTTTTGATCAGCTGCTGGCCGAGCTGAGAGGTATAATGACGGTCAGTATTGAGTAATTTGAGAGCAAACTGCTTTTGCAAAATCAGGTAAAAACTCTCCGGAGGATTGTCGGCTTCGAGTAGCCGATGGACGATTTTGGAAGAAAGGTGGAAGGGCGGGTTGGCGAAAACTTTGTAATTCC
>JAZNGO010000044.1:0-11651 GCA_045576515.1 Candidatus Nanosyncoccus sp.
CTTATGATATAATAATCATCTATCTTTTCTATCTTCCAACGAATCCCACTATTTCTAACTATCTCAACATTATCACCTTCAACGCCAATATTTCTATCATAATCACCGGAATAAACTATATTATAAGTGCCGGAGTAGTCAAAAGAAGTATCAAACATATTCCTAATTCTTTCGTTTATGATATCATCCTGTGAACGGCTCATCGTTATCCCCCCAAACCAATCCTCAAAATACAAATAAAAATTCCTATTTCCATATGCACCGCAAGAGTCACCACTACCATACCCTGCCGCTAGTGCCGATGCATTCGGCTGGTATGGTGTATATCTATATAACGCGCTAGTCGCAAGCGACCGTATATTCACCCAGCTTCCCCCGCAGCTAGAATCCGGATTATACTGTATATAGTTACTTCCCAGCGGATAGTTCGTCCACCCGCCATCTAGCACCGTACGAAACATCGCCGCTGCTTGTCGCACTTGATTTTTAAACCCATAATATTTCGAATCACACGCCGCCGTATCTGGGCACCCATACCCAGTAGCAGACCTATATTGTCTATTGTTCGGCCAAGAATCCGTTATTAGCCCCTGCTCTTTTTGTAGTAGCACTATTATTACTTGTGGGTTTATTCTATAATCCTGCGCCGCTTGCCATATAATATGTGCCGCACTCGCCCCATTTGGCGCACTATTGCCATACGCCGTACCATCTCCAAAAGTTTCGTCCGCCAAACACACGAAATGTCCATCCTTTATATGATAGGAGTAATTAGTGTAATAATCAGCTAAATACGTCCGCGTATCATTACAATTTCCTTTTTGTTTTAAGAAAATCTGTATATCCGCCTCACTCATACTATTATAATTACTCATCTGATAGTCAGATATAATATATCCCGGATCAAACGCCCCCAAATTCGCCGCATCTGCAGTATTATTATCCTTAAATTTTGCCACCAAAAAAGTAAACAAAAACACCGCCACAAACACCCCTGGCAGCATCAGCCACACTCTGCGGTTGGTTCGCTTCACCGCAGTACTACTATAGCAAACTTCACCTTTTACATTATTCATTTTATTTTTTCGTTTTTGTGCCATAAATTTACAATTCTCCTACTATAATTATAAGCACTTTTTCCGCCTTTGTAAACCCCTGTGTCATTCAATATACGAATTTCTATACTTTTTCAAAGGAAAACTATATTTCCACTTCCCCATTTATCACCCCCGCTTTGTCGCCAGATTTCACATTTATCATTATCTGATATTTTCCTCCCCCGCCTATGCTACTCACGGGCACATTAAACCCTTCACATGTAGCCGTAGATGCCGCTGCACTTATATCAGCCGTATCACTGTATACTATCGCGCCATTCCTATATAACCCCAACTCACAGCTACCACTTGTTATATATTGGTCTATATTCATCCGTATCACCAACGTATCACCATTACTACCGGCGTATGTTACCACCCCAGTTAGATTATCTGCATTATTTGGGTTACTTCCTTCATAAGTCATTACTTCTTCTTTCTCTTTTTCTCTCTCCGGCTCTACAGAATCGCTTTTATTTGTCTCATCTTTATTATCATCGCTGGTCTGATTGCTATTCTTCGTATCTATCTCTTTCTTGCCACTATCTACATTGCTGCTCTCCTCCTGCGCCTTGTTATCCCTAAAATAACTATTCCATACCGCAAAACCTACCCCCACAGCCACCAACAACAGTATAATAATCACTATTATATATATACGTTTCTTATTTTTTCTCCTTCTTACCATATTTTCCTCCTTGATTTCATTATAGTTTTCTTCCATATCTTTGTAAATATCCTATTCCACTTCTATTCCAAGTATCTCTGCCGCTCGTACCAAAACATTCTTATCCTCATCAGTACATTCCGCCATTTTTATCTTAAATAGCTCCACCGTACTTTCATGCCGATAATCCAACACTTCTAGCGACCGTGCCGCCCCCGGCACTTTTTTTAAGGCACCTTTTTCCACAAGGTTTTCCACATGTTCTGCCACTGCCGATACACTAGTCAGCCCCAGTCCCGCCATAATTTCACGATAAGATGGCGAATAACCTTTTTCCTCTGTAAAATCCTGGATAAATTCCAAAACTGCTAATTGTTTTTTTGTAAGTTTATGCGCTTTCATGTTATAATTATAAACAATGGAAAAGAATAAATCAATCGATGGTCTAGTTCCTCGTCGCTCTCGCAAAGCTACGAGCACCAAGCCAACAGCACGCACCAAAACAGCTCCAAAGTCAGCCAAATCCGCCAATTCCACCTCCCGCTCCGCTAAGCGCACTACTTCATCCGCTCATACTGTTCAAGCTCTCAAACCCAGCAAATCTAGCCAAGCTGCCGCCACAGACGCCACCGTAAAACCTACCTCATCCAAACCTACCACACCCTCTGCTACGGATTTCCTTAGCCCCACCCAAGTCTTTGATTTCGACAGTACTAGTGGTGAACTCACCGCTTCCACCACGCCAATCGATGACATTGCCGAACCTGATGGCACCATTCCACCAGCCAAATCCAAAAAATTTAAAAAATCCAAGAAAGATAAAAAGGTAAACAAGCCTATGTCCAAAAAACGCAAAATCATCCTTTGGATTATTTCCATAATTATTCTACTAATTATTGGCGCAGTTGTTTGGTTTGTCCTTTGGGGAAACAACATCTTAGCTAAAATCACCAATGGCCAAGGTAACATAATAGATCTCATCACCGAAACCTACGAGCCGCTCAAAACAGATTCCAACGGCCGCACTAATATCCTAGCCTTCGGTACCAGTGGCTACAATATGGAAGGCGAAGAAGGTGAAGGTGTTCACGATGGTGCTCAGCTTACCGACTCTATCATGGTAATAAGTCTAGACCAAGAAACCGGTGATGTTGCCATGCTTTCCCTCCCACGCGATCTCAAAGCCTCCCCCACTTGTACTGCCACCGGCAAAATCAACGAAGTTTACTGGTGCAACAACATGGATGACACCGACGAGCAAGCCGGAGCCAATGCTCTTATAGCCGAGGTTAGCGACATTCTAGGTATAGATATTCAATACTATGCTCATGTCAACTGGGGATCCTTAGTGCAAATAGTAGACACCTTAGGTGGCATCACCGTTACTGTAGATGAAGATATATATGATTATTACGTTTACGAAGCTGGCGGCACCTACACCATGGGTGGCGATGAAGCACTTTGGCTTGCCCGCATTCGGCATGGTACCGCAAATGGCGATTTCACCAGAAGCGCTAGCCAGCAAAAGATTCTCATCGGTATCAAAGATAAAGTTCTCGAAAAAAATCTTTCCATCACCGACCTCCTCAGTCTTGCAGGCACTCTAGGCGACAATCTTCGCACCAATTTCTCTGTAGACGAAATGAAAACTTTAGCTCACCTCACTTCTAGCTTTGATTTCGATAACATGCGCCAAGTCTCACTTATCGACCCAATACCACTCATGACCACCGGCACTATCAACGGTATTTCTTATGTACTTCCTTCCGCTGGCGCCGGCAATTACTACGCAGTTCAAGACTATGTTGCCAAAATGTTCTCTAGTGACCCACGCAGTTACGAAGATTATTCTATACTAGTACTCAACGCCACCAATACTCCCGGCCTAGCCTCCTCCGAAGAAGCTACTCTAGAAGATGCCGGCTACAGCAATATCGATGTAGATGATGCTCCAGATGGCACATATGCCGAAGGTTACACCCTTTATGCTCTTACAGACACCGCTCCTGGCACCAAAAAGCTCCTCGAAGACCAATATTCCACCACTGCCCAGCCTCTAGATTCTCTCCCCACCGGCATTCCTACGGATTATGACTTCGTCATCATAATTAACACCGCATCCAGTCAAGATTAGCACACAGTCAAAATACCCCCTGCTATCGGTAGGGGGTATTTTATATTTTATATTATATCTTATTCTTCTACTTCTTTCTTTTCTATTATCAGCTTTCGTTCTCTACCCTCACCCTCAGAGTGTGTAGCTATATCAGAATAGTCCGTAGCTAGCTTGTGTACCACCCGCCTATCCGCAGCATTTAAGTCCACAGTCATCGGCTGGCCAGTTTCACGTACTTTACGTATCCACCCTTCAGCTTTTTCCGCTATTCTTTCAGCCCGGTGCTGTTTATAGCTAGCCACATCTACATTTACGCGTGTAACCTCAGCCCCCTTCGCTACCAGCGCCATAGATACCACATGTTGGAGCGCTCGTAAGTTATCCGCGTTTCGTCCAATCAGTAGCGAATTTAGCGAGGTAGATGGTACTGAGAGTTGTATCACTTCATCATCAATAGTAGATGTTACCGCCACATTGATACCAAAGAAGCTAAGCAGGTCCTCCAAATACCGCGAAGCAAACCTTATAGATTCATCTTTATTCATTATTTTCTCCTTTTCTTTTTATTATCCTTCGCGGAGATTCTTGTTATTTTTGTTCCTGTTTTTTTGTTTTCTACCACTTCGGCTTCTTTTATGTTTCTAAGTTCTTTTAGTACTGCTTTATCCGTGACAGCATCTATTTCTGTATCCACTTTTTTAAGTATTATCCTCTGCTGTATTACCGTAAATACATTGCTGAGGAAATAGTAAAATGCTAATGCCCCGTTGAGGTTAAACATTATGATAAACATCATTATTGGCATCATCTTAGACATTTGCCCCGTAGTCATGCCACTTATATCGGACTCATCTATCTCTTTGCCTTCTTTAGCCTCTTTTAGTATTTCGCGGAATTTCTTTTTCTTTTCACTTTTACCAGATGGCATTTGCTGCTTGGTAGCCCAGTACTGTACTACTGATGCCATTACTGCACACACCAGTATAAATAGCGCACTCCAGCTAAACTTCCCCATTAGTGCATCGCTAGCCTTTACATCTAGGTTTATTAAGCCAAATAGTTGTGGGTGAAAATCATACGCGGTTTTTTCTTCAGCTGGTATATCGGGGTTCTGTAAATCCGCCAAATATACATCTTGTTTTTCTTCTAGTACCCGTATTTCACTGCCTTCATATGCTACTATATCGTATGCTCTATTATTTAGATTATCTTGCGGCATTGGTGTAGCTATTACCCGTATCGCCGAGAAAATCGCAATAAATATCGGTAGTTGTATTACCAATGTTATTATAGATGCAAAGGGTTTTACATTGTATCTTTTATACAAATCCATTGTTTGTAAAGATTCTAGCTGTTTATTACCTTTACAATTTTTCTTTATTTGTGTTAACTCTGGCTGAATTTTACGTATCAGCTTAGTTTGATTTAGCTGCTTTTTAGATAGTGGCCACATCGCAAGCTTCACTAGTATAGTGAATATTATTATTGCCAACCCAAAATCATGTACCAAGTTAAATATCACAAATAATATATTTACTATTGGCCGCACCACTATCATATCTATTAGGTTAAACGGGCTCCCAGTTAGTATAGACCCCACCACAAATAACACAAATATCCCCCAATATATATATTTCTTCACACTCTTCTTATCCATTCTATTCATTATAGCACACCTTAGCTTCAGCCACTAGCTCTCTTATTATTTTCCTCAGCTCTTCAAAAGACATATTCATTACCTCACGAGAGTACACCACAAATATATAATCTTGCTCCTTGGGCAAGGCATCAAAATCCAACCGCAAAGCCTCATACACTCGTCGGCGAATCCTATTTCTTCCTACCGCACTTTTTTCTACCTTTTTGGATACTACCACCGCTACCCTAGTAAACTTCCGTGCATTTTTCACAAAAACCAGCGACATCTTCGACCTCCGAATGGTTTTACCCTTCTGGTACACATATCTCACCCCCCCACGTGAATGAAACCGGTATTTCTTATTTAACATATTCTACCTATATTATATATTATACTGTCAACCACTAATAAACAGTCCAATACAAATAAGAGCACATATTACATAACTATGTGCTCTATATATTTAGGCTGCAAGCTTAGCCCGGCCTTTAATTCGCCGCCTAGCTAATACTTTTCTACCATTCTTAGTAGCATTTCTTTTCATAAAGCCATGCTCTTGTTTACGTTGCCTTTTATGTGGCTGATATGTTCTCTTTGGCATATTATTCCTTAAATTTTATTATTTTACAAATTCTTTATATAGTATACCACACTTTTGCACAATTTTCAAAGAGTTTTCCACATACTTTTTAGGGATTTTATGTTATTTGTGGAAAATTCCTTATCTGTTAGTACGTTTACATATTACAACATATTTATTTTTACATAAAAACCTGTGGAAAACTCCATTTCCTATGCTATAATTATTCAAAAGGAGGCAATTACACGATGTATGACGTTTGGAAAAACGCGTTAGCTGAGATTGAGCAACAAATATCCGCTGCTAATTTTTCCACTTGGTTTCAAGGTACTTCTCTTTTATCTACCGACGATGGTAACATCAAAATAGGTGTCAAAAATACATTTTTCATAAAACAACTTCGCAACCGTTATCTAGACATCATCAAGTCCGCCCTCAAAAACAATAATATCGCCGTAAATACTATAGATTTCGAAGTTTCCTCTAGCACTAAGCCCAAATCCCACCCTCGCGAAGTTACACCTATGCAAACTTCTATCAAGCCCCACATCAGTAAAGCTAGGGCTACTTTGCAAGATTCTCACCAGTCCACCGGTCTCAATCAAAAATACACCTTAGACAATTTCATTGTTGGCTCCAATAATGATTTAGCCTTCTCTGCCGCTCGTAGTATTATCGCATCTCCCGGCGACCGTTATAATCCTTTCTTTTTATATGGTGGCCCAGGCCTTGGTAAAACCCACCTTGTGCAGGCTATTGGCAACGAGCTACTAAAGCTCCACCCGGATTTCAAAATATTTTATACCCCCATATCACATTTTTATTCAGACTTCATAGATTCCATCCAAAATGGCAAAGGCAAAGAATTCAATCTCAAATTCCGCAAGCTAGATGTTCTCATCATAGATGATTTTCAGCTTATCGTAGGTAAAGAAAAGTCCCAAGAAGAATTCTTTAATATTTTCAACGACCTCTATCAGCTCAACAAGCAGATCATCATCACTAGCGACCGCCTCCCTAGCCAAATCAAATCTGTAGATGAACGCCTCGCTTCCCGCCTCACCTGGGCCGGCGCTTTTGACCTTCAGCTCCCCAAGTTCGAAGATAAATGTGCTATCCTCCGCGCCAAAGCCGAGCTCTCTGGTGTAGATATCGAGCCCGAAGCCATCGAATATATCGCCGAAAATGTAAACACCAACATTCGCGACTTAGAGGGTGAATTCTCTACCATCCTCCTTATGTCCGAGGTTCGTGGCCTCACCCCACTAGAACTCATCCAAAATGGCTCCATTACTGTAAATAAGCCATCCAAATTCCGTCCCACCTCCGCCAAGCAAATAGTAGATAAAGTTGCCAAGTATTATAATATTAGCCCCAAAGATATCCGTAGTCGCTCTCGCGTAGCCAATATCAAAAATGCTCGCCAAATAGCTATGTATTTACTCCACAAAGAATTAAATCTCAGTACCACCAAAATAGCCACCGAAGTTGGCCTGCAAAACCACACCACTGTAATGCATGGTCTCCGTAAAATCAATTCAGACCTCAAACTCAACTTCGCCCTGCGTGAACAAATCGATGAAATAAAGGAGGATATCTATGGATAAATATTTTATACATGTGCAATTCTTGTGCAAATCTATATGGAAATCTTCGTGTATTTCCAGCGCAAAACTTTATGCATTTTTTACTCAACCTACCACCATACGTGCAAAACTCACCTTTTCCACCCGCTTTTCCATACTTTCCCACCAAGTTATTCACAGCTTTTCTACCCCTAGTCCTAAGCAATGTTTTCCACTATTCCACAACCCCTACTATTACAACTACAAAATGTTTAATATTAATAATAATTATAGAAAGGATCGTTTATGAAAATAAAAGTCACTCAACCCAAATTAAGTAAAGCTCTAAATAGTGTTAGCCGCATAGCTATTGGCAAAGTTACATTACCCATATTAAATAATGTACTCATTCGTGTAGACAACAAAAAGGTGTCATTAGTCACTACCAATCTAGACATGGCGGTAGTAGATTTTCTTCCTGTATCTAGCTCTGAAGATGGTGTAGTCACAGTACCAGCCAAGCTATTAGCTGAATTCGTATCCAACCTCCCAAAGAGTGAAACTATAGAAATATCCTCATCAGATACCAAAGTTACCATCATAGCCGGTAAGTATTCCTCTACTATCAACGGTGCCCTAGCCGACGATTTCCCAGAGCTCCCCGAAATAGATGAAAAAACCGCCGTAGTCTACAAAATGAGTGTCGAAGATTTCAAAACCAGCGTCGGCCAAGTAATTATTGCAAGCTCCAATGACCTCACTCGCCCAGCTCTTACTGGTGTATACTTTAATACTTCAGATAATACTCTAGCTATTGCCGCTACAGATGGCTATCGCCTTGCCGAGAAAAAGTTAATCACCGGCGTAGAAAGTGAAGTTAAAGCCATAGTACCCACTAGTTCTCTTCAGGAAGTCCTCCGTTCTATCCAAGACGACATGGATGAAATAGAAATTTCATTCAATGAAGATCTAGTTAGGTTCCGCCTAGGCGAAGTAGAGATTATTTCTAAATTAATAGATACTAGCTTCCCGGATTATCAAAAACTCATCCCTAGGTCCAGCAAAATCAACGTTACTCTTAGCCGAGATGAACTTACTCGTGTTACCAAGCTAGCCGCACTCTTTGCGCGCTCCGTAGGTGGTTCTATTATTTGTGAAACCACCCCGCCAAACACTTTCTCGGTGAAATCCATCGCCAACGAATTCGGCGAAAACGATTCCGCCATAGATACGGATACCGATACCGCAGGTAGAGTTAACCTTAATTCCCGCTTCCTCTTGGATGCTTTAGGTGCGCTAGAAGAAAAAGATTTAGAATTTGGCTTCTCCGACCACACCGCACCTATAGTAGTAACCAATAAAAAGAACAATAAATATACTCACATTATAATGCCTCTCAACTCATGATTATTAAATCTATTAAGTTAGTAAATTTCCGCAACCACTCTACCTATCAGCTAGACTGTACAGATAAAACTTCACTTATTCTAGGTGAAAACGGCAGCGGTAAAACCTCGGTACTTGAAGCCATATATATTCTTACTCGTGGTAAAAGTTTTCGTGCCACCGACGCAGATATTATCAAGCGTGGCACCGAATTTTACCGTGCCGAGCTAGAGTATTATAATGGTGAATCTAGTATTGTTACTTACGATGGTACCACCAAAACTTTCAATATTATAGGTCACAAATCTCGCCGCCTCCCTGCCAAACATCGCCACCCTGTAGTACTTTTTCAGCCATCAGACCTCAACCTCATAGACCATGCCCCCTCTCGCCGGCGTGATTATTTCGACCGCATTTTTAGTCAATTTGATGACGCTTATGCCAGTAGCTTGTCTAGGTATAATAAAGCCCTCCGCCAGCGCAACGAATTACTTAAAAAAGATACCACTACTAGTGACACTGTATTTTCTTGGAATATATTACTAGCTAAGTATGGTACAGATTTATTCACTTATCGCCAAAAATTTATCCAAGAAATCAACTCCCGCTTTACTGATATTTATCGCTCCATCGCAGAAAATACCGATGAAGTCACCATTACCTACAAAACAGATGTATCTTCTGCTGATGACAATAAATACCTCGCTATCTTAGAGGCGAATTTTCAAAAAGACCATTACCTAGGCCACACTAGCTTTGGGGTCCACCGCGATGATTACATTTTTGAGTTTAATCATACCTTGGCGGATGGCTCTGCTTCGCGTGGTGAATCTCGTTCGGTAATATTAGCCCTTAAATTCATCGAAGCGGACCTTATTTTTGCCAAGCTTTCCGAGCGCCCTATTATATTACTAGATGACGTTTTTTCCGAACTAGACCCCACCCGCCGCAAATGTCTTATTAAAAATTTCAAAGACAACCAAGTAATTATTACCAGCGTAGAGGATGTGTTGGACAAAAACGAATAGCCCAAGAATTAAAATATTCGCTATATATGATATAATACCCCTATGATTCATGTAGATAAGTTTATTCCTGGCGGGCAAGCCATTGGCACTATGCCAGATGGCCGTAAAATTTTTTTCTGGAATGCTCTCCCCGGTGAAACCGTAGTGGAATATAATATCACCAAGAAAAAATCTCGTTACGTTGAAGCTATTGCTACCACGGAAGAAAATGTTTCACCCTATAGGGTAAAACCTTCTGACGCATGTTTCCTTTCCACTTCCCCATGGCAAATTTTAGATTGGGATTATGAAAACCTTGAAAAAACAGCTCTTGTCACGGAAATATTTCACGAACACCATATAGATATTTCCGCACCACCTATTATCACGGATAATACCCAGTATCACTATCGCAACAAAATGGAATATTCCCTCTACTGGGATAATACTACTAGTAGTATACAGCTTGCTTTCCATGCACGCGGTTCTCACCGTAAAGTTCCTATCACTAGCTCCTCTATAGAGCGCCCGGAGATTCTTACTAAAGCCCAAGAAATAATTTCGAATCTAAACTCTCGTCACGAAGAGGCTCGTACTTATCAGTCATTACTACTTCGTTGCAATCAAAAAGGCGAAATCTCCGGCGGACTTTATCGTAATAATGCCCCCCACCAAGTGTTCGCCCCTCTTACTGATACCATCTTGGGTTATAAATATTCTTATTCCCCCAATGGGTTTTTCCAAATAAATCTTCCCGTATATGAATTAGCACTTAATGAGATTAAAAAGCACATCTCTACCAACAAGGTTTTAGATCTCTACTCTGGTGTAGGCACTATTGGTTTATCTGTAGCTCGCGACCACGAGCTTACCTTAGTAGAAGCCGATAAATCCGCCTACCAAGAATCCTTGCAAAATATTCATGGCCTAGCCAATGTTAAGTCTATCCTAGCAAAGTCCGAAGATGCTTTAAGTTATATCACTCCAGATACTACTGTTATCCTAGACCCACCCCGCGCCGGCTGTGACACAAAGTTAATTGGTAGACTACTAGAAGTCGCCCCACCCGTAATTATTTATTTATCTTGCAACCCCGCCACCCAAGCTCGCGATGTTAAGCTACTATTAGAAAAATACACTATCACCACTGTTCAGCCCTTCAACTTCTTCCCCCGCACCCCACACATAGAAAATCTAGTAGTCTTAAGTAAGAAATAAGTATTTTATTATCATTGCGTATCTATATCTTGTAGTATTGTATATTTTTCAGTATTGTTACATTAATCACTACAATAGAGGAACATTAAGCCCAACTTGGCTTTAGCAAGTTTAAGTGCCATAGGACCAGAGCTTTTGCGTATACCTTTTGCTACACCACAGCATAGTCCCCCAAAATGTAGTAAATTGTGTAACAATTTAGCATAAAAGCATTGCATTTAAAAATAAGCATGATACAATTGTAAATAACATATGGTTATACATGGCCATTTGGGAGTAATATAAACTAATAATATAGAAAGGACAACATGCAAAGTAACATAACGTTACATATCGTAGAACCAGGTTCTACACCAGTAGTGCCAGATACTGGGCT
>JAZNGO010000045.1:0-2809 GCA_045576515.1 Candidatus Nanosyncoccus sp.
TGGTGTCAGCTCCCGGCCCTTGTAGTGGTAAACTCGCTACTGCGCTCTCGCAACTTTATCACGAGAGCAAGCGTGGTAAAAAAGTCGGCTACGCCAAGTTTGAAACTTTCCCAGTGTGGGATTTACCGCTTAAGCACCCAGTGAATATTGCTTACGAAGCCGCCACGGCTGACCTTGCCGACAAAAACATGATTGATTATTTTCACCTAGATAAATACGGTGTTACCGCAGTAAATTACAATCGCGACCTCGAGACTTTTCCTGTCCTCAAAGAAATTCTCACGCGCATCAACGGCAAGAGCATTTATCATTCCCCCACCGATATGGGTGTAAATGTGATTGGCAAGTGTATCACCGATGATAAAGCCATCCAGCGCGCAGCCAAAGACGAAATCATCCGGCGCTATTATCGCGCTCAGACAGACCTCAAAAAAGGCGCCGTAGACAAAGCCGTGCCAGAGCGCATCAAGCTCCTCATGAACGAGCTTGGCATTTCCGAGGCAGACCGCACTGTGGCTATCGAAGCCAATAACAAGCGCGAGCAGTCTGATGGCGTGCCCAGTGCCTGCATCAAAGTTGGCAAAAAATACATTACCGGCAAAAAAACTACTAATTTATCACCTACATCCAGCACCATGCTCAATGCCATTAAGGCTATTTCTCGCATCCCAGAAGATATTGACCTCATCGCCCCTGCTGTGCTAGAGCCTATATTGGGCATTAAAAATAAAATTTCAAATTTCAAAAAGCATTATCTTGATCTTGGCGAAGTACTCATGGCTTTGTCTATTTGTTCTACTACCAACCCAGTAGCCAAAAAGGCCCTAGATAATCTATCTAAGCTATCTGGCGCCCAGTTTCATGCTACACATATGCTCACCGATGACGAAATGATAGTGCTCAGCAACCTCGGCATCGACGCTACCTGTGGCACCGAAATAGATGTAGACTAAGCGTAGCTTCCGAAATGCAGTGAGCGAGATGCCATATTTGGCGCATCGAGGAGCATGTTATAATATAACCATGTCTTATCTTATTGATACTCATTGCCATTTGCACGACAGGGAGTTTTTCTCTGAGCCACAAGCTATGGAAATGTTGTCGCGTGCGCGCGCAAACAATGTGCAACAAATTATCTGCATAGGCACAAGCCACCAAGATTCGCTGGCTGCAGCAGAATTTGCCAGCCGGCACGATAATGTTTACTGGACTTACGGCATTCACCCTGAGTATGTCGGCCAAGAATGGCATTTTAAGGGCAAGCCTACAGCTATAGGTGAAGTGGGCCTAGATTATCATTATGCTGGCTACGACCGCACCGCGCAAATACATCTTTTCGAAGAAATGCTTCAATTAGCGGTTGACAATGCCTTGCCGGTAGTTTTTCATGTGCGCGAAGCCTATGAAGATTTTTTCCCAGTGATAGCAAATTTTCCAAATATACGCGGGGTAGTACATAGTTTTACCGATAATAAGAAAAATCTCCGCAGAATCCTTACAGAAACTGATTTCTACGTAGGGGTAAATGGTTTAGCTACTTATAGCACCCTGCCTACACCACCGCTTGAGCGAATTTTGCTCGAAACAGATGCCCCCTTCTTGACTCCAGCGCCGTTTCGTGGTATAATTAATGAGCCGGCCTATGTGCAAACTGTGGCCAAGTGGCTTAGCCAGCACTTTGGGCTAGAATACGAAACTATAGAGGAGGAAACTACCAAAAATGCAATCAAACTCTTCAACCTACCAAATACCATCCTTCGCCAAGCGTGAAGCCTATAATTTTGATGGCTCTGAAGATGCTTTCAAGGTATACCAAGAACTCAATGCTATAGCAGAGGAGATAGAAAAATGTCGTTCCCGAAACATTTAAGTATCAAAAACACCAAAAAATATACCAATAAGCTAACTCTAGACGACCTCATCAATGCCGAGTCGGAGCTAGGGCGCACACTGTTTGGTCCTATACCAGTAGGCCACCGGCGCGAATTTTTCACAGCTCGTAAAAACGTATGGATTTGGCACGAAAACTGGACCGACCAATTTGGTCGCCTGCAAGAAATGACCGTTCGTTACGAAGTTCATCCCACTGGCGTATTCAAAAAAGCTCCTGGTGGCAATTACAAAAAAATAGAAGGTGCCGAGCTTGCCAATTTCCGTAAAGCCACCAAATCCTATTTAGAGCTTGTCAAAACCAAACTTTATTGCTAAAATGTGCTTATGAATAAAAAGCGCATTTCCATAATAACACTAATAGTAGGCCTCGTTGTGCTAGTAGCCGGCGTGGTATTTTTAATTGTTCGGCTTACAGCCAGCCCCAGCATTGCAGATGGTGAATACCTAGTATCCGTAGGTGAGTGGACCATGAGAGGAGGAAATTGTGTGCAATCTAAATGTGGGAGCGACACAAAATGCGTCGGGCCAAATGGTGAGTCAATGATGCTGTGTGAAGATAGCGGTGTAATTTGGAATTTTACCGAAATAGGCAAAGGCACTCTCACTACCAACAACCACCTTAATGATTACGATTTTATCTGGGCGCTCGAAGACGGCAAGCTCCAAGTGCAGACGGATTGGCTCTATACCTTGGATAATACCTACGAGTACACGCTAGACCAAGGCAGTGGCACCCTCACTCTTACCACTGGTAATGAAACCATCACCTTCGTTCCGCTAAGTAACTAGGAGCATTGTTATATATTTGCAGTCTCCAAAGCTTCTACTCCCTATTTTCTCTCAGCATGTGAAATCTCCCATATAATTTTTACAACGCCACGGTTTGAGAGCCCGGAAGGTTCCGGGGCGAAAACCG
>JAZNGO010000046.1:0-2233 GCA_045576515.1 Candidatus Nanosyncoccus sp.
TAATAAATACATACTTGTTATCAAATTTAGGGCTTACAAAATGACTCAATACTACATCATTGTCAAACCTGGCAGTTCACAAGAAAAAATCGTAGAGACCGCTACGGGCGAGCTCACGGTATATTTACACGCCGGTGCACACGATGGCGAAGCTAACGCGGCGCTCATTAAATTACTTTCCAAATATTTTGGCGTCCCCAAAACTAGCATCGCCATCACCCGTGGTGCCCACTCCCGCCACAAAGTCGTAGCATTCTAATTGCAAAACTTTATAAAGTTTTGCAATATTGTCATATGGCTTTAAGGCGGAAGTAAGGCTGCTCAGCAAGGCGAGAGGAGCAACGTTGGCTAATTAGGTATTATTAGGTCCAAACAGCGAGGAAAGAGGAGCAACGGAGCGAATTAGGTAGTCTTTAAAGAGAAAGTAGGGATGCTCAGCAAGGCAGGAGGAGCAAAGGAATGAGCCGTACTTAGCGGTACGGCGAATGAGTAGCGCATCTCCTAACGCAGCTGAGCGCCCTAATTTCGCTTTAAAGTTGGGAATGGAACGGCCTCCCGCCCAGGGACCCCCTCCAGCAGCCAAAAGTTTCTCTCGCTATTTCCCCACCCACAGGCTGGTGGCATACCGTATTCTAGCATTTCCACAAAATCCATATCTAGCATTTGGGCTTCTTCATCACCAGCATCGCGTGCAGCTTGCTGTTCTTCAAATCTCGCCAGCTGGTCTAGCGGGTCGTTTAGCTCAGAGAAGCCATTCCCCATCTCGGTACCAGCTATAATAGGATGGAATCTTTCCGTCACGAGCGGGTTATCGGCAGACTTTTTTGCCAGCGGTGAGAGGCTTAGCGGTTCCTCTACCAGCCAGTAAGGCCCAGCTGAAGTCTTGCGAATAAGCTTCCACACGTGGTCTATTAAGCGCGCGTCACTTACATCGAAATTAGTTTCCACGCCATTGTCTTTGAGTATTTTTACTAGCTGCTCATGGTCTGGGTGGAATACGTCTACATCAAACTTTTCCTTTAGCAAATCAGCGTATTTTACGCGTGGCCACTTGCAGTCTAGGTCTATATCAAATCCCCCCACATGGAATTGCAACGTGCCCCAGGTTTCTTTGGCTACGTATTTTATCATTTCTTCGTATAGTTTCATGCCATCTTCATAGTTTTCGTATGCAGCATAGCTTTCAAAAGCTATATGTTCTGGCAAATGTTCATCATCTACGCCTTCATTACGAAATCTCGGCCCTATGTCGTACACTTTTTCAAACCCACCGCCCAGTAGCCGCTTGAGAGGCAACTCATGCGATATACGCAAGTAAAAATCTTCATCCAGAGCATTCATATGCGTCACAAAAGGCGTAGCATCTGCACCGCCAGTAGTATGCTCTAGCACTGGTATATTGACCTCGGTAAATCCGTGCGCATTCATAAAGTCCCTCGTAGCCTGCCAAAACTTACTACGGCGCACCAGCCGCTCGCGCACTTCGGGGTTTACATTCATATCTACATAGCGCCGGCGATAGCGCTCTTCTTTGTTGGTGAATTTCTCGGGCAGCGGCCGCAGAGTCTTAGTAAGTAAGCGTACAAAGTTTGCAAATACTGATATTTCCCCTGTCTGCGACTTCCCTACTTTGCCGGTGGCTTCTATAAAGTCACCTACATCTAGGAGCTTTATATCTTTTGCGCCAAACATACCCTCTGGCGTCTCACCTTCGGCCTTCATAAATATCTGTATTTCACCAAAATAATCACGAGTTTTTACAAACACTAGCTTGCCAAAAGACCTTATGGCTACTATCCGCCCCGCTACAGTCACCTCTTTGCCGTCTTTTTCGGCAAAGTTGTCTGTGATGTCGGAAATCTTGGTATTGCGTAGGCTCTTAGCCGGGTAAGGATCTATGCCACGCGCGCGGATTTCTTCTAGTTTGCGTAATCTTTCATTGCGATAATCTTCTAATAACATACTAGTATTATATCATATTCCGCCACCCTTGTCGAAAGTAGTAAATGTTGTAAAATTTACAACGAAAAACTTTCACACAAAGCATAAATAGTATGCTATAATAAAAGAGCTATAATTCAACAACAAGAGAGTACCATATTTTTTAAAAGAAGTACCCTCAGCAGAAAAAGTGGCATCGCAAGACGTCCTCTGCTGAGCCTTTGGTACAGTTGTTGGATTATAGCACCCTTGCGGTGCCATTTTTGTATAAACATGAAGATTATATAAAAAT
>JAZNGO010000047.1:0-5277 GCA_045576515.1 Candidatus Nanosyncoccus sp.
CTAATTAACAATAGCCGTAAAGGGCTGTGGTTGGAGCCTCACTTAAACCGTCTGGTGCGGTAGGTAAACCAACCAATCCACAGCATCCTAATCAGTGTAGCATATATATTTTATAAACTACTAATATAATAATACGAGGTATACATGAAGTCCACGAAGAAGTGTGATAGCGCTCAAAACAAAACTAGAATAAGCAATAAGCGACGTTCCAGCGCCGGTATGTTTTACACTTCTTCAGCCGGCGCTGTGACCTCGCTTATTTTGATATTAGTTTTTTCATTTGTTTTTGGCCTCATTGCTACAAACAATACTTATGCAGAATATACCATTTCAATGACTAGTTCTGGCGCACAAGTAATAGACGTATTGCCAAGCAGTTCTGGTATAGACACCCAAATCAGTTCTGATGCAGTAACCGTTACCACTACCTGTCCTTCCGGTTATAACCTTACTACCACTACGTCAGTAACCGATAATAACCTATATCTTAATGGTAGCAGCTCTAATAATACATCAGGCAAATACTTTACTCCATCCGACGGTATTACTGCCTTATCCAGTGCGGCTAATACCTGGGGATTTTATCAAAATGGTAGTACAATTCCTACCGCATCAAGTGTATTTAGTGCTGTACCTAGTAGCAATAGCACTGCTGCCACCATTAGGTCATCAACAAACACTAATGATTCTTTCAATATTTACTATGGTGTTGCAGTAGGCAGTGGACTACCTTCTGGTTCCTATAAAATGATACCAGATTCTAACAATCCTAATGCAGATGGGACGATTGTGTATTACTTAACTATGGACGAAAGCTGTTCTAGTAGCAGCAACTATATGCAGGATGCAACGGACAGTAGCCTAGCAGCCGCCATGCCAAACTCTGGTGACTCCACCACCCTCTATGACAAGCGTGACGAAAGTGATTACCAAATTACCAACATTGATGGTAGATACTGGATGACACAAAACCTCAGAATCACAAATACTGCTGGCCAAGCAACCGGTACTATCTTGGCACAAGATTCTAATTTTAGTACAGACCTTACATTTAAAGGCGATCTAACATCAGGCAACTCCTATCCTAATTCCTATTACCACATTCCCACTGCGAGCGAGCTATCCACCCTTGGTTTAACTGCCGAACAAGTTGGTGTCTATTACAACTACTGTGCTGCCTCAGCTGGCACAATCTGTCAATCAGCGTCTATTGCCAATGCCGCTCAGGATATTTGCCCAGCTGGTTGGCATTTGCCCACACAGACTGAATTCGCAAGTATTACTAGTCAAATGGCTAACTTTTCAGTCCTTGCTAGCGGCAATTATTATAGCAGCGCCCTTGTCGCCACCCCAGCTTATTGGTGGGGATCTACTGGTGCCGCTGCCACTACCCAGTACAGATTACGCTATAACGGATCCGCACTCCAAAACTCTACTCTAAATAGACGATATGGCTCCACTATCCGATGCATTAAAAATCAAGAAAACGAAACAGTAACCGTGAATTTTGAAGGTACCGTTACTAGTGTTACATTTTCTAACGCTACTTATGGCAACCAAGTTGTAAATACTAGTGGGGGTACAGCTACCCTCAAAACCGGAGTAGATTATACTGTCACAATGACCTATTCGTCTGGGACGCCTAGCTGGCATAGTACGTCAGGGGCTATTGGGAGCACGACTACGAACCCCACTACCTATTCAACAACCGCAGCAGACACTCTCACCGCATCTACAGCTCCCTTCCTTACTGTGACCTATGGGACGGGTATCGGAGGGGTAATCATCAAGAGTGGTAGTCCGGCAGGTTCTACTGTAGCCACTGTCACCGCCACAGGCACAACATTGCTATCTGGACTTAGTACTGGCACTCAGTATTATCTCTTACCGCTTTATTCATCTGGTTATACACTGAATAAAACCACCGCTACTGGCGGCACAGTAACCTCAGGTACCTATGGCTATTACTACTACAGTCCAGTAAATGGTTCAAACACCTTAAATATTACCGCTTCAAAACTCGCCACCACCAGCTCTACTGTGATGCAAAGCTTATCTACATCTACTTGTACCGCTAAACCAATTCCGGTTAAGGATAATCGTGACAGTGAAGTTTACTTCATCCAACGTTTAGCTGATGGTAAATGCTGGATGCTGGAAAACTTAAGGCTTGGGTCAACCTCAACCATTGCCCTTACTGCATCAAATACCAATATTGCTAGTGATTGGACTTTACCAGCTAGCAAAAATTATTTATCAGGTAGTCATGATGATAGAATTGCTACGGCATATACTAATGCATTTATCAATGTAGTTAGTAAAACCACTACTACAACTGATTATGGCCCAGGCCGTAAATATATAGGAGTCTATTACAATTATTGCGCTGCATCAGCAGGCACCTATTGTTATGCAGTAGATAGTAGCACTGGTAATGCTGCCTACGACATCTGTCCTAAAGGTTGGCGCATGCCCACTACTAGTAGCTATACTAACAACGGTGAATACCAAATTCTCTATGGGGCCTATTCATCTAATGCTACTAATTTTCGTAAAGCACTGTCAACGACATTGTCGGGTTACTATGATTTTCCTACCAATGGTAAAGTATACAGTCAAGGGAGCAGCGGTTATTTCTGGTCTTCTTCAAGAAATAGCAATTCTATGATGTACTCATTAAATGTCAGTTCAAGTTCTGTAAAACCGAATGGTGATGGCGGTAATATGCGCTATAATGGCTCATCAATAAGATGCATCCTAAAATAATATGAACCGTATCATAAAATACACACTTTTTCACAGCAGTACCCACAAAAGTAGACACCTTACTCTATACGGTGTACCCCAATAAGTAGACACTTCGGATGAGGCTTATGCTTGGTGAATTTACCGTCATTTTATATAATGGCGGTAAGTTTGTAATAGGAGTTTATTTATGACAAAGCCGAAGTCAAAAGATCAGCTTAAAGCCTATCGTGGTAAGCAAAGCTATCTCACTGAGTTGAATGTCATATTAAGGTCAAAGCATATGGTAGAAGCTACGAATTCAAGATCGTATATTCTAAGTGGAAGAAGGTGAGCCATTTGAGAAATTGCGATGCCTTCGGAACAATGTGCCTGTATTTATTCTAGAGGAATAAAAAAGTCGCCACGGGACTTTGCTCCCGTGGCATATTTAATTGGTAGATGATTATTCAGGCTCAGATATAGTGGTAGAGCTTAATCCGCCTTTTCTACTGTCACACCAGTACCAGTGGCGGTGACCAACAGGACTTGCCCTGGCGCGTCAGAGTGGAACTAGTGGCGTAGATGAGATAGACGATCCAGATAATGACGATTATGCTAGCTACGACCATCTCACCCCAATCGCTATAGCAGAGATCTCGCTTTTGACCGCTCGTGGCGAAATAGGCTATGGCTCTTCTGTTAATTGGGGTATCCGCCCGAACGGTACCAGAAGAGACCCTAACCAAGCCTATATACCATATAACCGTGTTGATAAGGTTCCAGACTTCTTTCCAGATAGAATCCACGCAGATGATAAGAATTGCCCGGTATTTCGTGTAATCACTAAAAATGGCGGTACTTTCCATATGCGGATGGCCCAGGCCGGTAATAAAGCTCTCCACTCTGCAGAAAGTAACAGCATACTCGGCGAATGGATCAGAAGTGAGATGGGCGTACCATCCGGCACTTTCATCACCAAGCAAATGCTAGAAAACTACGGCAAGACCAAGGTGAGATTCCGCAAGTATGAGGATGGAACGTATCTCTTAGACTTCTGATGGCCATAGAGCTATTGGGGTGATTGATTAACGCATCAGTGGGATACTGGGACAGTTTTTGACGCTTGGTGAAAAAACCGGGACAGTGAGTGACGCATCGGTGGTCATTTGTGCACAGTTCTTATGCTAAACAATAAAAATCATAAAAAATACCGCTTATGATTGTAATTTTTACAACATAGGCGGTTTTCCACATCTTTCCTGACCCCTGTAAAATAAGGCTTTCCAGCGTCCTTTATGACACTCCAGGAAAAATATCTTTATGGCAGGGGCAGAGGGACTTGAACCCCCGACACCAGGTTTTGGAGACCTGTGCTCTACCAACTGAGCTATACCCCTACAAAGTACTGCTTCAATTTTACCACATTCCACTCACATTTCATAGTTTTTATGGTAAAATAGTATTGTGAAGATTTTAATGCTCGGTTGGGAATTACCGCCACACAATAGCGGGGGTCTCGGTGTAGCTTGTTTTAACATGGCAAAAGCTTTGTCAAATCAAGGCGCCGACATTGATTTTGTTGTTCCGTATCAGGCTAAGCATCCCAATACTAAGTTTATGCACGTTTTAAACGCCACAAATTTAGATCCAATTAATCGTTATGGTGGAGGCGCTTACACTTCCATCCAGCTATTTGATGAAATCATCCCGAATCTTAAAGACGACAATCTAGTTTCTATCCGTGAAGTCCAACAAGAATATTGCAATTATGTAGAAAAATATCTATTAACCAACAAAAAACCAGACGTCATCCACGCTCACGATTGGCTCACTTATGAAGCTGGCATCATGGCCAAAAAAGAGTTTAACATCCCCCTAATCGCTCACGTTCATGCCACCGAGTTTGACCGCGCCGGTATGCACGTTGGCAATCCTCTGATTCACGAAGTCGAATACGAAGGTTTGATGCAGGCCGACCGTATCGTTGCCGTCTCTGAAGCCACTAAACGCATCATCCACGAAAAATATCATATTCCACTTAGTAAAATCGATGTAATTTACAATTCCCTTGACGAAGCCTACGAAATAGAAAACTACAACTTTAATAACAAAACCTATCAGTATATCGAATCCCTCAAAAGCCAAGGTTACACTATTGTTTCCACGGTTGGCCGTTTTACTATCCAAAAGGGTTTGCCGGGTCTACTCAAAGCCGCCTCTCTTGCTATCAGCAAAAACGATAAGCTTATCTTTATCTTTGCTGGCGATGGTGAAGAAAGAAACAGCCTAATTGAGCTAGCTGCCGATCTCGGCATTAGCAAAAATGTCATTTTAACTGGCTTTATTCGTGGTAAAAAACTGCGTGATATCTATTCATTAACCGATATTTTCGTGATGAGCTCCATCTCCGAGCCTTTTGGTTTAACTGCCCTTGAAGCTGCTCACCACGGCGACGTGTTGATCCTAACTAATCAATCTGGCGTTTCTGAAATCATTTGGTCGGCGCTCAAATACGATTTTTGGGACAAAAAGAAACTTGCCGACGAAATA
>JAZNGO010000048.1:0-11816 GCA_045576515.1 Candidatus Nanosyncoccus sp.
CATTAGAGCTCCTCTTCTACACAAGGATGTGAAAGTAAGATTTTAAGATTGCAGTTCTTAACTCGAAGTTCGTCTAGAAAATCTTTTTCTTTGATGCCGGACTTTAGTACCACATCGTAAGTGAGCTTGTAGAGACTACCCATGTTCATGGTTTTGGTGCGGACAAGTTTGGCTCTAGTAGTATATTTAGTAAATACTTCATCAAATACTTCATCGTAATCCAAATCTTCTGGAATAATAATTTTGAGTATACGTTCTGATTTGTTGGGTTCCAAAAAGTGCGTAAAAGAGAAGAGCACGATGGCTGCTACCGCAATAACAGTAATAACTGCAGCAAATAGTATATGGCCCATACCACAGGCTAGGCCTACCATCATGGCGAAAAATACGCTAAGCAAATCTTTGGCTTGGCCCTGCAAGGACCGGAAGCGAATAAGTGAGAAGGCGCCAAGGATGGCGATGGACGTGCCGAGGTTGCCGTTTATCATAATCATTACTGCCATGACTAATAGCGGAAGTGTAGCTAGGGTAGTGAGGAACCCTTTAGTGGTTTGTGATGTTTTCATGTGGGTGATAGCTATAATTACGCCCAGCACTAGTGCAGCAGCAGCGCAAATCAGCCCAGTGGTGATGTCTAAACCATTGGCGGTTGAATCGAAGATACTATTAAACATTTTTTCCTTTCTTTATTAATTTTGTATAAACCTTACCGATTTTGGAAAATTGCTGCGGGTAGATATGCTGCTTAGACATGATTTTTACTAGCCAGAGCGGGATAATACCGTTTGCTTTGATTTCCATAATCACATTCGGTGGGTCCTTAAAATAAATTTTATCATGCTTTCCTTTAATTAGTCTTAAATTCGTGCTGCGATATTTAAGATTTTCATCAAATGTGATGCGCAGGCCGGAACTGTCTTTGTAGCTTTCGCGTTCATAGATGATGAGAATTTTGGGCTTAAGTGCAAAATGTGCTACTAAATAATCTATTTCTTTGGCTATCTGCAGGTCACGGCCGGTTTCTTTTTTGGCGTTCATTAGTTCAGTGAGGGTGGTAGTGCCTTTTACGAATTTGTTGAATTCTTTGTGCGTGAGCATAACGCGGCGCTTGTAGCCAACATTAACTTCGTCGCCGCGAAGTTTGGTTTTGATTTCTAAATATACACGGTCGTAGCCGTTATAGCTGCGAGCACGAAGTTTTTCTTTGAACTCTGGGCGATCTATAGACTGGATGATGAGGTCGTAATTGTTATTGTCGAAATACAGATTGTACACTTCAGAGCGAAAATAACTGTCTTTTTTGGCATGTTTGCGGATAGATTTTAGGAGCTGAGTTTTTTGCGCTTTGGTGATAAGGTATTTTTTTTCTACGCGGGAGAATACATTGGCTTCCATATTGTATATTATAGTATAAGTAGCTTAAAAATGGCTGAAAATGGTGGCGCTACCGCCTTTAGGTCGTATTACGCCTAACGCATTACGCAACGTATTGTGTTCTCATAGGCACGGTAGGCATTGCCGCTCTGTGTGTTTAGGCTTCCTGTATAATGGAAAAAAAGATCATACGCATAGACGTCGCTTTGGACAGTACTAGACCAATAATAACCCGCTTGGCCAATGTATTCTAGGACTCGGTTACCATTCCAATGATAACTATACACAAAGTATGTTGGGGGGGCATGAATATTACCGTTAGTGCCTGCAGTCAGATTTTGTATATTTATTAGGTTTTGGTAGGACTTATCACCATTATAGGTGGGTAACCTCCAGCCTGCTGGGCAAATGGATTGATTAACGTCTGTAGGATTATTTTTATAGGAACTGGAGTTGTTCATGGCTACAGCGGCAGTCCAGTTATAGTAGTTGCCGATATGGTAGTGGGCGCCTTCAGAAATATCTGATGGGGCTGTAGTTACATTATTGCCAGGATTATATGCTATTTTGCCACGCCAGTAGTAGTTACCAGGATCATAGGACCGTGGGAAATAATGCGAAGAATAGGCCCACGATGGTGAGGTTGTAGTACTATTATTGGCGGTCCAGGAAGTGCCGATATCTGAATATTGTAAATCAGTATCTTTTGAAGTATATTTTTTACCTGCTACTATATCGAGGTCTAGATTTTGCGTCATCCAAATATTGCCATCGGCAAGCTTTGCCACCCAGTATTCCTTGCCATCACGAATATCTATTGCTTGCAGCTCGTCCCCGTTGTTCTTAAGTTGTGATTTTATAGCCTCTGTCTCCTGCATATAGATTGGCTCTGGTTTCCCCACCGCATAGAAATTAATAATGTTGCTGTAAGCGCCGCTAGCCTGAGTGGTACTAGCCCTTACTGCTACTTTTAGGGCTATGGACTGGCTATCTGCGGGGAGTTTAGTGTCTATAAGTACTGCGGGGTTGGATGTACTAGTGCTGCCAATAGTACTAGTAGCAGTAGGGAGGCCATTATAGGTAGACCAAGTGGTGCCGTTGTCTTTGGATGTGCTATAACCCCACGTATTATCTGTGTCTAGTGTAGACAGGCTAGCATTGGTGGCGATACTAGTGAATGTGGCATTGATATTGTCACTGCGAATGAGATCTGAAGTATTGTAATATGTAGATTCCGTATCATTACTACCTACATCGGCATATAATGCATAGCCATAGGGGGTATTACTAGCTACACTTACTGTGATGGTATTACTTTCTGCAGTGTTGCCTGGAGCTAGAGTATCTATAACTAAATCAGTATCTGACAAAGTAATGGATAAACTAGGTGCAAAGGTGAAGGATATATCTTGGTTTGTACTATAGGTGAGAGCGGAAGTGTTATTGCCGCTAAGACTTATACCAAAGATACTACCAGTAAGAAAAGTAATGCTAAAGAAACATAATATCAAGATTACTAAACATAAGGTTATGTTCTGTAATCTTAATGACATGATTTTACAACTTAATGACATGTTTTTACTCTCCCCTGCAAAATGGGGGGTTATGCTATATTTACGTGAGAGTATGTTTTGAAAACTGTGAGACATGATTAATAAATATAAAGTTATGATTATATTATAACATGAGCGGGATAAAATGCTGATTTTTAGCATCTTTTAAGCTTGCCGTAATATAATAGGGAGTATGAGAATATTATATGTAGAAGATGAAAAATTTTTGGCGGAGGCAGTGATACACCTGCTTAAGAAGAATAAAATCGCAGTAGACTGGGTAGCTAACGGTGAAGAAGGCCTCGAGCTAGCTTTGAAGCCCAACTACGATGCTATAGTGCTGGACATTATGCTACCCAAAATGTCTGGGCTGGAAATACTTACTACTATACGGATGCGGGGAGTCAAAACTCCCGTGATAATGCTATCGGCGCTAAATGAAGTAGATGATAAAATAAAAGGCTTAGATAAAGGCGCCGATGACTACCTGGCAAAGCCATTTAAAACAGCTGAGCTAATAGCTAGGCTAAATGCGCTTATGCGCCGGCCGGCATTGGTAGATACCAAAACATTACGATATGAAGACCTAGAGTATGACCCGGCCAACCGTACTATCAATGGCGTGGAGCTTACTGATAAGGAATCTGAAATACTAGAGATGTTAATAAAAACACCGGGTAAGGCCGTAGCGAAAGAGCAAATACTTGTACATGTATGGGGTAATGAGGCTGAGTTTGAAGAAAATTATGTAGAGGTATATGTAAGTTATTTAAGAAAAAAGTTAAAAAATATAAGTTCACACGTAAAAATCAAGACCATACGAGGGCTAGGGTACAAGCTATGTTTAGAAAATTAAGAAACAAACTAATATTAATAAACCTTGGGATTACGGGTTTTGTAATAGTGGTAGTATTTGCTGCTATATATATAATATACATGCGCGCGGCAGATGCGAGGCCGCCAATACCGGAAAATATGCGGGGGTATTCTACCGAAGTGGAAAGTTTTATCGAGGATAGAATACAGGCGGAAAAAGACACTGCGGCGGGCGAACTATTAGTGATACTGGTAGTGTCTGGTGTAGCTATAGAGCTGGCGGTGGCGCTAGGATCGTATTATTTGGCGGAGGAGGCGATAAAGCCGATACGTGAAGCTTACGATGCGCAAAAAGTATTTATAGCTAATGCCTCGCACGAAATTAAAACTCCACTAGCGGCGATAGCGGCTAATCTCGAAGCAGCGGATATACAAAATAATAAATGGATAGAAAATGTAGAGTACGAAACTGCTAAACTAACTACGCTAAATAGTGAACTTTTGGAACTAGCGCGGACAGACCTAGTGACTGATACGCAGCTGGCAGAAATAAACCTAGAAGAGATAGTAAAAAAAGCTACCGGTAGTATAGAGCCTCGCATGGATAAAAAGAAATTTGCGCAAAATATTAAGGCTAATGGAAAGATAAAAATAAATGCAGCAGACTGGGAAAGGATACTAAGCATTTTACTAGATAATGCAGTGAAATATTCTGATAGGAAAATATCGCTAGTCGTAGACAGCCATGAGCTCGTAGTAAAAAATGATGGTAAAGCGATAAAAGAAGAAGATTTGCCACATATATTTGAGAGATTTTACCAAGTGGATAAAAGCGCTGAAGGTGTGGGGCTGGGACTGGCGATAGCGAAAGCCCTGGCAGATAGAAATGGCTGGAATTTATCTGCCAAAAGTAATAATAGCACGACAGAATTTACACTAAAGTACTAGCAGGGTTGCAAGTTTTGCTTTAACGTTCTGCTAAAAAATTATGCATAATACTATATTAAGCATAGGCTATGATATAATATTAATAATATGTTAGAGATTCGGGGTGTGAAAAAGGCCTATACGACCGGTGGGGTGAAACGGGTCGTATTGAAGGGTATTGAAATTAATTTTCGCGCTAACGAATTTGCGGCTATTCTTGGGCCGAGTGGAAGCGGTAAAACTACACTGCTAAACATAGTAGGTGGGCTAGACCAGTATACACACGGTGATTTGGTAATTAACGAGAAAAGTACTAAGAAATATCGCGATAAGGATTGGGACAGCTATCGCAATCATAGAATAGGGTTTGTATTCCAGAATTATAATCTGATACCGCACCAAACAGTGCTGAATAATGTAAAGTTGGCGCTTACACTCTCTGGCATCCCTAAGAAGGAATCTATCCGGAGAGCTAAGAAGGTACTAAAAGAAGTGGGTCTAGAGGAACATATTGATAAGCTGCCAAGCCAACTGTCTGGTGGGCAAATGCAAAGAGTAGCAATAGCTAGAGCGCTAGTAAACGACCCAGATATACTGCTGGCGGACGAACCTACTGGTGCGCTAGACTCTGAGACTAGTGTGCAGGTGATGGATTTATTGAAAGTAATAGCCAAAGACAAGCTAGTAATAATGGTAACACACAATCCAGAGCTCGCTGATGCATACGCCACTAGAATAATTACGCTAAAAGATGGTAAAATTACATCTGATTCCGACCCATACGATGGCGGAGACGAAACTAATTTAGACACAGAAAAGGCAGCACGCAAGAGTAAAAAAACGAAAATGTCGCACGCGACGGCGCTGTCGCTATCACTTAAAAATTTACTCACTAAGAAGTGGCGGACCATATTAGTGGCGGCGGCCGGCTCTATAGGCATTATTGGTATAGCACTAATAAGTGCGGTGTCTACAGGATTTCAAAACTACATAGACAAAATAGAGGAGGATACGCTAACGTCGTACCCGCTGAGGCTGCAGAAAGAGTCGGCTGACTTGACTGGAATACTACTAAGCCTGACTGGCAACGTTAACGCTGGGGATGATACTGGGAAACTGAAGGAAAACCAGATTCTGACGTCTACGCTGGGTACAGTATCAAATAATGATTTGCCGAGTTTTGCGGAATATTATGAAGCACATAAGTCGGAACTAGATGGTGATATACGCCTACTGGAATATAAGTACAATGTAGACCCGCTAATATATACGGAAGATGCTACTGGCGCAGTGGCCAAGGTTAACCCTAGTGGGCTGTTTACTTCACTGGTAGGGGAATCGTCGCTTCTTAGGAATTATTCCACGATGACATCGGTGTTCCAACAATATGAGCAGGAGAATCTACAAGAAGATACGGAGCTTTTGGCTGGCCGATACCCGGAAAAATATAATGAGCTGATAGTAGTACTTACGAACAAAGGTGAGATTTCGGAGCTACTTACATATTCGCTAGGGTTTCACGACACTGATGAGCTAAATAAAATAGTATCAAAGATAATGAGCGGTGAAAGCGCCGACATAAAAAATGAGCCTTTGGAGCTAAGCTATGATGAGTTGATGAATGTAGATTTGCGACTAGTGCCAGCTACGGATACTTATAAATTTAACGAAAAATATGATGTATATGAAGATATGACTAATGATAAAGATTATATGCGTGATGTGTATGATAATTCGGAAAAGCTAAAAATCACTGGTGTGGCGGTGATGAATTCGGAAATGCTATCTGATGGTAGTGGGATTGCGTATTTGCCAAGCCTGGTAGACCATATTATTGAGAAAGCCAGTGAAACAGAAATAGTAAAAAAGCAGCTGTCCAACCCAGAGCTTGATATATTTTCTAATACTAAATTTGGTGAGGAAGGGAATGATTTTGATTTTGAATTCTCTGACCTGGTGTCTGTAGATGAGGCGGCACTTAGCCGAGCATTTGGCACGAAAATAGACCAAGATGCAGTAAGTACCAAGACCCGCGAATATATAAATGAAGTGTCGGGTGATATTACAAATGGTATAAATAATTTGCCCGAGATACGCAATGCGCTTGAAGATAGATTTGCTGCACTAGCCAATGAAATGATAGAAGTACTGATGAATAAAATCACTAGCGGGGAAATAAGCATGGCGGACCTCATGAACCCCGATACTGCACAAGAGATAATAATGAACTATGTGGATGAATTTGTTGCTGAAAAAAGTTTTGATGATTTAGAGGCAGCGTATGGCTTGCCGGCGGATAATTTGAAAGCTGCCTACAGTGGCCTACTTAAGGGCTATATTGCTAGCTATCTAGAGGCGATGCTGAGCCACGAGACTATATCGGTAGATGAATATTTGAGTAAAGCAGAAATAGCGGTGGTGTTTGATAATTTGGCTGGAGCGGCGACTAACCTGGGGATGCAGCAAGCAGTGCTTACTAAAATCGGCAATTTAACTGCGTACCTTTCTAGCAGCTTTGCGGATGCATTTTCGGTAGACCAAAATGCTATCATTGGGGCATTTAAGCTGAATTTCTCGGAGGAGGAGCTATCGCGCGTGGTGACAGCTATATTCACCAAGAAAAAGTCTACTTTGGCGACAAATCTTTCGGCGCTGGGGTACCAAGATTTAGCAGACCCTACGGAAATGGATTTTTATTTTTGGAGTTTTGATGGGAAAACGCATTTTATTGAATTTTTGGATGACTATAATGAGAAAATGCGGGCTGCAAGTATGGATAGTAGGGTAATAGAATATTCTGATGCCACTGGAGTGCTAATGTCCTCTGTAAAAACAATAGTAGATGCGGTGAGCTATGTGCTAATAGCGTTTGTATCTATATCGCTGGTAGTGAGTTCGATAATGATAGGCGTTATTACATATATATCGGTATACGAACGCAAGAAAGAAATAGGGATACTACGAGCGTTAGGCGCGAGCAAGCGCAATATTTCCTCGATATTTAATGCCGAAACATTTATAATAGGGCTACTCTCTGGCGTGCTGGGTGTAGGGGTGTCGTACCTAATGATACCGATAATCAACGCAGTATTGCACCATTTTACTGGTCACATACCATTAAATGCCGCACTAGACCCGCGCACGGCACTACTACTAGTAGTACTTAGCGTAGTATTAACGCTACTGGGCGGGCTAATACCAGCGAAATCTGCTAGCAAGAAAGACCCAGTAGAAGCGCTGAGAAGCGAATAGCTTTGGTAGTGAGTAGCCTATATTTTGCGCAGGCAAAAGCCCGCTGGTAGCGGGCTAATGGAAGGTTAGTAGCGGATGACACTTATGAGCTTTTCGTCGTAGACTATGGCTAAGCCACAGATGGTGCAGTCACCGGCGACTTCGGAGTCACCGGCAATGTATGCCTTGGCGTAGACGTCTGAGCTGCCGTGTACCACGGAATCATCGAGGACTTTGGCATCACCGTGGATAGTGGCGTCTCCGTGAATATGGGCGCGACCTTTTACCTTGGCGTGGCCAAAGACTTCGGCTCTGCTATAGACTTCGGCGCGGCCACTGATCAGTGCATTTTGGTACACATCTGCGTAGCCATAGATAGTGGCGCAGCCGCGAACGCGGGCTTCGCCGTGGACCTTAGCCATGAACCTTACCGTAGAGTAGCTAGATACTTTGGCGTAGTCGTACACTTCGGCGTGTTCTGAGACTACGGCGCTGCCAGATACGGTAGCGTGGTCGTAGACTTTGGCTTGGTCTTTGATGCAACAAGTGCCTCTTTGGCTGAGATTGTGGTAGCCAGCTACATAGCCGCCGAACATGCCGGCACGAATGCCGTGCTGTGGAATATCTGCAGTGTAGCGGATACGGTAGAGTGTTTTACCAAGGTGCACTATGCTCATAGTGGTGAGCTCGTATTTTTTGTGCTTTTTGTCACTTGTAAATGTATTTGCCATTATTACTCCCCCTTTGCATAATACTAACCTTATTAAGGTGCTATAGAGGTAATAATTATACCATATTTTGCGCTGGTGATAAAGTGGTGCGTATTATCTCACAACCTATGCAACATAAAACGATGGACTCTTGTCATCAAAATAGGTAGATTCTATACTTAAATCAATATCACTTAATAAAAGGAGAATCTACCTATGTCATATTGTACAGGTAAAAACATAGAAAAATCAAGAGGCAAAGCTATGAAGATGCTGGTAATAGATAAAAAACCAGTAAATGTAGTAGCAGATCGTTTTGGAGTAAATAGAAGTACTATTTGGCGATGGCATCAGAAATGGCTAGCTCAAAACAGCAATAAGCAATTAGCAAACTACAATAGACCCGGCAGAAGTCCAGGAACATCATTTAGATGGGCAGATATACGTTGGGATATACCATCACTTTCTGCATCACCTCATCATCCACGTACTTTATCACCTGAGCTGATACAGTTAGTGTTGGATGTAAAAGATCAGTCAAAACGTTGTGCCGAAGTAGTCTGGTACTACATAAATACCATTCTTTGCATTAGTATTAGCCTTTCTAGTGTAAGAAGAATACTGAAACGCCATAACAGAATGCAAAAACCAAAGAAACACCGCAATAGACGTTATAAAGGCATACCTAGACCACAAGCACTAATGCCTGGTGATTTGGTAGAGATAGACACTATACACTTATTCAATCCTATTACCAAATAGAAACGATACGTATATACTGTAATAGACGTATACACTAGGATGTCTTATGCTAGAGTATATAAATACTTAAAACCAATTAATTCACTAAATACTATAGAAGATGCAGAAGAATACTTCAACTTTAAGTTCAAAATGGTACAAAGTGATAATGGACTAGAATTTAGCAATTACTTTTCAGATAGGTTAGAGAAAAGAGGAATAAGAGTAAGACATACTAGATTAGGTAGGCCAAATGATAATGCCCATATAGAAAGATTCAATAGAACACTACAAGAAGAATGTACCGGCAATTACTATCTAGAGAGTGAATCACTAAAAACAATGGACGATAAAATACTAAGCTATATTGACTTTTACAACTATCATCGTATACACTTAAGTATAAGTTATAGAACGCCTAGCCAAATGTTGCAAAGGTTGTGAAAGTTGTATGTAGTAGTTATGGTTAGCCGGGGGCGAGATAGGGGTGGGGATAACGGTAACGTTTATTGCGCTATTGTAAATAAATATGATATAATGGCCAAAAGGAGAAAAAATGAAAGAAATTTTCAGAAGAACAACAACATCAATATTAATATCATCAGTTGTTGCCTGTTTGCTGGGGCTACTGATGGCTGTAATGCCAGGTATAACGCTAGAAGTGATTGGGCTGGTATTTGGTATATATATCATTATCCATGGTATCGTGCTGATAGTGCTTGATTTTATGTCGCACAATGTGTATGTACCTTTCCAGGGTATAATGTCCGGCATTTTGTCAATAATTGTGGGTATTGTACTGGTAGCAATGCCAAATATACTAACAACTATATTTGCGGTGGCGCTAGGGATTTGGATTATCCTATCTAGTGTGAATATTATAAGTATTGCGATATCGGTACGGAAGGGTGTATCCAGCTGGTACTGGTGGCTAATACTCGGGATAATTGACTTGATTTGTGGTGTTATTATCCTATTTAACCCATTTGCATCTTCTATTTCCATTGTTGTGCTCGGCGGCATTATCATGATGATTCACTCAATCATTACTTTCGTAGATACTATTATGATTAGGAAAGATGCTAAGGAAGTAGCAAAAGCACTTGAGGCTGGAATAAAGGAAACTAAATAGTAATATTGTCAGCAACAAGGAACCGGGCGCAAAAGCCTGGCTTCTTTGAATAAAATAAGTCAAAGCTGAGTTGCGTGCGAGACCGTCTTTTACCTTGACGAGAAGGGATGGGAGGCTAGTGCTCTGTGCTCGGTGCGAACTTGGGTTCTCATCCCATATACTAAATCTATAGAAAATACTCAACCAGAAGGTTGAGTATTTTCTATGGCTGGGGTGAAGGGATTCGAACCCCTGAATGGCGGGACCAGAACCCGCTGCCTTACCACTTGGCGACACCCCATAATGTGTCTGTTTAGTTTTTAAAAAGGTTCTCTAATTTCGCTTTCGCGAAATTATAACATCGGGCGTCATTTCGCAAAAGAAAGTAAACTTTCTTTTGGCTCAATTCCTACGATGTGCGAACCCCTGAATGGCGGGACCAGAACCCGCTGCCTTACCACTTGGCGACACCCCATGGTATGTACTTATTATACCACGGTGTTATAACATAATGCAATACAGAGCTATATAGCGCCCAAAAATCCCCCGTAGGTGCGGGGGATTGGATGAGGTTATTAGTAGGATGTAGCTCTATATACACGGAAGGTAGCATGTTCGAGAATATCTTCATCTAGGCTAGACATGGTGAATGCGTTGTCGGTGACAGATTGGCCTGGCGCCAGGCTTTCTGCTGATACGAATGATTCATCGATACGATTGCCATTGGAATCTAGAGCTTCGATATTTGCGGTGAATGATAGGGTTTCATTGGAAATATTTTTGAGAGTAACTACCAAACCTTTGTCGCTCCAGAAATCATCAATGTCTTGATACCCCTCTATGGTGACTTCTAGAGTCTTACCCAAAGCATCGCTTTCGTAATTATCGAGGAATTCTCCTAGTGCATTGGTTGAATCATTACCATTTGGTGTATTTTCATCAATTTCGGATGCAACAGAATTGATGAGAGAAGTTGCAGCTTCTGAAGTACCGTTAAGTACAGCATTAAAAGCGCCGTTAATGACTGTTGCAACTACTATCATTACTGCAATACTAAAAAGCACCGAGACACCACCAAGCACTGTTGCGGCGATTGACTTACCGCCTCCTTGCTTTTTAACTAGCCCAATTATACCAAAGGTTAGTGCTATTATACCCAGAATTAGCCCTATCCAGCTAATTCCTGGCACGAAGGAAAATACGACACCTATAATACCACACACTAGCCCCGCAGTGTACATTGCTGTAGATTTATTATTTTTACTTTCTGTTGGCATTGCATTCTCTGTTGTCATTGTATTTTCTGTTGGTATTGTATTTTCTGTTGGTATTGTATTTTCTGTTGGTATTGTA
>JAZNGO010000049.1:0-29770 GCA_045576515.1 Candidatus Nanosyncoccus sp.
CTCCTTTTTATTAATTACTCTTTATATAGTCCCGTATGACCATATTACTTATGATTTTATCATGCTTATATTAAAAAGTGAATACGTTTTTTGCACTTTTTTATTACACTTTTTTACACATTTTGTTTTGTGACTTTTCCCACAAACTACCATTATATCCTTTCCTCTATCAAACATTTACCATCCTATGGTATAATTATAAATATGAAAAAATTCAATACTTCTCCAATTTCTGGCGCTCAAGAGCTTTTACCTGAAAGCCAAGCTATTTTTAATAATCTCAAAAATAAAATTGCCGAAGTATATCACTCTCATGGCTACCTAGAGATAGAAACCCCCTCTATCGAGCGTACCGACATACTACTAGCCAAAGCTGGTGGTGATACCGAAAAACAAATCTACAAAGTATCAAAAACAGCCGAATCTCCAGATGCATCTAGTCAAGCTCTTCGTTTTGACCACACCGTACCGCTAGCTCGCTACATAGTGGAGCACGAGTCTAGTCTCGCATTTCCATTCAAGGTGTCTCAAATCGGCCCGTGCTTCCGTGGCGAACGCGCCCAAAAAGGTCGCTTCCGCGAATTCTACCAATGTGATATAGATATTATCGGGCGCAACACCTTACCTATTGCCTACGATGCAGACATACTGTCTACTCTTATTTCTACATACAACTCATTCAATCTAGGTACACCTATCGTCGCGCGCATTAGCAACCGCAAAATCCTTACTGGCCTGCTAGAAGCCCTCGGGCTCGAGTCCAAATCCACCGACATCTACAGCATCATAGACCATTCCGAAAAGGTCCCACCCGAAAAAACCCTTTCTTCTCTTGCTGAAATCGACCTTTCTAGTGAGCACATCACCACCATCCAAGCATTCATAGAGCTCCACGGCGAACGCTCTCAAGTGATAGATGAGTTACACAGCCTTAATATCAATAACCCCACCTTTCTCGCTGGTATCACAGAGCTAAATCAAGTCATGACTGTGCTCGAATCTATGAATTTAAAATCCAATATCACTGCCGACATGAAAGTTGTCCGCGGGCTAGATTATTACACTGGCCTTGTCTTTGAATTTTTCTTACCAGAATATCGCGAAATCGGCTCTATGGGTGGCGGCGGTCGCTACGACAATCTCGCCAGCCATTTCACCGAACAAAAATTCCCCGGCGTAGGTGGCTCTATCGGCCTTACCCGCCTATATTACGTGCTTAGCGAATATAATCTACTCCCCACAAATACGGCCAAAGTTATCGACTATGCTATTATTCCTATTTCATCTAGCGAATTTGACTTTGCTTTTAACACTGCTACCAAGCTACGTAGTCACGGCTACTCGGCTACCGTAGTACTTACCGACAAGAAACTCAGCGACAAACTCACTTATGCCACTAAAGTCGCTACTAAAGGTATCGTTATCGGCGAATCCGAAGTAGCTTCCGGCACTCTCCAAGTCAAAGATTTTACATCTGGCGAAACTAGCGATTTATTTCTAGGCGATGCGTAATCATTTACTTTCGCAACATTTTCTTAAATCCCCTCGCCTGGCCTTAATTTTGATCGGCCATTCCAATCTCAAAAAACGCGACACCGTAGTAGAAATCGGCGCCGGCTCAGGCGTGATTACTAGCGCCTTGGCACATCGTGTCAATCGTGTTATAGCTATCGAACCAGACCACCCTACCGCCACAAAGCTCCAAGCCAATCTCGCCCGGCGTAATATTACCAATGTTGAAATCATCGAACAAGATTTTCTAGATTATATATTACCATCCACACCCTACAAAGTTTTTAGTAACCCCCCTTTTCATCTTAGCTCCAAAATCATCCACAAGTTGCTCGAATCTGACAATCCGCCCGAGTCATTCTATCTTATCCTCCAAAAACAATTCGCGCTCAAGCTTCTCAATACCGACCGCCACTACACTTCACAACTCGGACTAAAACTCATCCAAAGCTATCAAACCAAAATCCGTTTGCCTCTCAAACCCACAGATTTTACCCCGCCGCCAGGCGTACCCACCGTGTTCTTTGAGGCTAAAATTATTAGTCATCATCCAGAAAAGCCCCAGACTGCCTAGACCATAATTTCTGGTATTCACCACCACGCCTCAAAAGTTCCCGATGTGTACCTTTCTCTGCTATCTTACCATTGCTTAGTACCACTATTTCATCTAGCCCAGCAATAGTAGATAGTCGATGTGCCACTACTATTGCCGTCCTCCCACGCATTAAATTATCCAGTGCGTCCTGTATTAAAGCCTCACTTTCAGAATCCAACGCCGAAGTCGCCTCATCTAACACTAGTATCGGTGCATCTTTTAATATCGCCCGCGCTATTGCAATTCTCTGCCTTTGCCCTCCAGAAAGTTTTATACCACGCTCTCCCACCATGGTATCGTAACCATCTGGCAACTTGCGGATAAATTCATCTGCATTGGCTAGTTTCGCCGCCTTTAGTACCTCTGCCTTACTTGCACCCGGCTTACCATACGCTATATTATCAAACACACTCCTATGAAACAGCGAGGATTCCTGTGGCACATAAGCTATTGCCTCGCGTAAACTCTGCTGAGCTACCAAGCTAATATCTTGTCCATCTATTCTAATACTCCCCTCGTCCACATCGGCAAATCTTAAGAGCAGTTTTGTCAAAGTAGTTTTTCCAGAACCACTCATCCCCACTAGCCCAACTCTAGTACCAGCAGGTATTTCCAAAGAAAAGTTTTCAAAAATCGGCGCCTTAGCATCCTTGTGCTTAAAAGTAATTCTATCAAAATTAATTTCTGCATTTTCTACTGCCAAATTCTTTGCCCGTGGCACATCTACCACACTATCCTTCTCGTCCAAAATTTCTGTCATTTCCCGCGCATCACCAAATACCCTATTCAAAGATTTAAATACCGAATGTATACTCCACAAATCTATTAATATATTCTGGCTGTAATTTACCACCAATACCAACGTTGCCACCGATATCCCAAACCAATCTTGCGCACCCATCATAAATACCAGCACAAGTACAGTAATCCCCGCACCTACACCATCAAAGAAATAATTACGCTTGGTATTTTGCTTCAAACTTTCAAATACCGCTTTATACCACTCTCCCTGGAATTTTGCATATCTTTCGCTTTCGTACTTTTCTCTTGCATAAGATTTTACCGCCACAATATTAGATACCGAATCTGCCAATTGCCCAGTACATTTATTAGACACTTTCGCTTCTTTTTCGTGCACGGGCGCCAATTTCTTAAACCACACCGCCGCTAGTACTATATATATTATTACAAATGCTATTATCCCCACAGCAAACAAAGGTGCCCTTGGTGCCATCACAATAATTATCATTATCATATCCAAAGACACTGGAAATACATTCCAGAAAAATTCATCCATCAGCCTCTCGTATGCCCCAATAAATTTATTAGTTTGTGACACTAATGACCCCGAAAATCTATCCGAATGAAACTGCATAGACTGTGCACTTATTTTATTAAACGATTTGCAACCTAAATCATACATCGCCTTTATTTCCATCTTCCATACGCACCAAAGCCTCAGTGGCCCCAATACAAAACTTTTTGCTATCGTTATCACAATTAATAAAATCGCCTTTGGCAGTAATGCCTGAAAAAGTTCCTCCCCGCGTAGGCCATCAGAAATAACCTGTATCATATCCGCAAGAATCAATGGTGTCAGTATGTTTCTTAAGAAAATCACCAAAGGCGTAGTTACCAACCCGCCTGCAGCCAAACCTTTATATTTATTAGTAGCCGACAAAAAATAGTACAACGTTCGCTTTACATTACTTTTCTTTTTTTCTGCCATATTTATATCATACTATAAAATTCATATTTTGCAAAACTACTAACATTACTATACGGTTCTGGGGCTCCACATAGACAACGTTGCATCATTTGCTACAATTGAGGAACATTAAGAAGAATCTATGATTTTTTCGCCGGAGGGGCAAAGCGATGTGGTGAAATTCTTTACCACATCGCGTAGCTTCCGAAATGTAGCAAATGATGCAAACAACGCATCGCCAATATTAAACACTATAAACCACTCCTACAGCGTAATACTACCATCTTATGGTATAATTATCCTATGAATACTATGGAAAATATTGTAAGTTTATGCAAGCGCCGTGGTTTTATTTTTCCAGGCAGCGATATATATGGCGGCATGGCCGGCACCTGGGATTACGGTCCTCTCGGCGTAATGCTCAAAAAAAATCTCATGGATGCCTGGTGGAAGTACTTCGTAGAAGACCGCGATGATATGTATGGCGTAGATGCCGCCATCATCATGAACCCTACTACCTGGAAAGCTTCGGGTCATCTCGACACTTTCGCAGACCCACTTGTAGAATGCAAAGAATGCAAATCCCGCTTCCGCGCCGACAAAATCGCCGAAGGCATTTCAGAATCTGTTACTACCGAAGAGTTTCTCGCTACCCATACCAAATGCCCAGTCTGTAGCAAGGAAAATTGGGGCCCTATCCGCAAATTCAACATGATGTTCTCTACCCATGTAGGTGCAGTAGACGATGATAGCTCCATAGCTTATCTTCGCCCAGAAACAGCCCAAGGTATCTTTACCAACTACAAAAACATAGTCGACACCATCTACCCCAACCTACCATTCGGCATCGCACAACAAGGCAAAGCCTTCCGCAACGAAATCAGCCCTCGCGATTTTATTCTACGCGACCGCGAATGTACCCAAATGGAAATCGAATATTTCGTACACCCAAATACCTGGCAAGAGAACTTCGAAAAACTCCTATCTGAAAATCACTACTTCCTCGAAGAAATCATCAAGCTGCCCAAAGACAAACTACATAATCACGAAGTCCCGGCCAAAGATTTAGCCCATTACAGCAAACGCACCGTAGATTTCATGTTTGACTACCCGGGCGGCGAAGAAGAGCTTATGGGCCTAGCCTACCGCACCGATTTCGACCTTTCCAATATCGCTCGCGAGTCTGGTAAATCTATGGAATATCGCGACAAGCTCACTGGCGATACATTTATCCCACACGTTATAGAGCCTTCCATCGGCGTAGAGCGTCTATTCCTCGCTATTCTTTCAAGCGCTTACAGTGAAGAGGACATCGATGGTAGTCATCGTATAGTACTCAAACTCCCAGAAAATCTTGCGCCTTACAAATATTGCGTTTCCCCACTTCTCAAAAACAAACCAGAGCTAGTGAAAAAAGCAAAAGAAGTCTACGATATATTGCGCGCCAAATACACTTTTGTTACCTGGGACGATTCCGGCAATATTGGCAAACGCTACCGCAAACAAGACGAAATCGGCACACCAAAATGCATTGTTATAGATTTCGACACTCTCACCGACAACACTGTTACTGTACGCGACCGCGACACCGCCACACAAACTCGCATCGATATTTCCAATTTATAAGACTTATGCTATAATTTACCTAAATAAGGAGAGTATATGGCTTCAAACCCAAAAAGAAACACCAAAGTTATAGTTACTGGCATTTGTATCGCAGCGCTAGCTACAGTTGTTGTGGTAACAGCAATTATTTTTGCCACCAAAAGCGCCACGCAAATTAGCGATGCATACTTCGTATCAAACGACAAACAATACGTGCTAAATCTCACCGGTGACATGCTAGGCTATGAAGATAATGAATACGCCCCGGTCGCCGCTCACATAGTTTACAAATACTCTGGTGACAAAATTACCAATATTACTTCCTACTTAGAATTTGCAGACGAGTCCACCGCCAGTACTTTCTTACCTAAGTACAAAGAAATCTACGCAGCCTCCAACTATTCCGGCATCAAAAGTATTTCCATAAACGGCAAATACATCGTCGTTATCGCCACAGAAGATCAGTTCTCCGATGCATCAGCCTCTGAAATAAAAGAAGAAATTGAATCATTCAAAAACTCTGTTAATACTACCGTCGTAGATGAAACTACAGAAACGTCCGAATAAATTTCAATTCGCCACAAAAATACCCCTACTATGTAGGGGCATTTAAATCTATTTTGCTGTTTCGCTCATGGCCTTCTTCGCCGCTTCTATCGTATCTGATACCGCACTTTTCACTTGCCCCACTGCCTCTTCCACGCTTTTCTTTATTACAACTTCCGGGTGCACATCCTCATATCGCTTTACAGAGGCCTTAATTACTTCTTTCGCAGACTCTACGCCCTCAAAAGCTTTCACTTTTGTAGTACCAGACTTTTTCAGATCTTTGTAATGGTTAAAATGAAATTCTATTTGCTTAATTAGCTGCTTCGGCAAGTCTTCAAGCTTTTGATACTTATCGCCATTGTTGCGATCATCTGCCGGCACACATATTATCTTATCATCTACTTCCCCATCATCTACAAATTTCATCACACCAAGAATCTTTGCTTTCATCCAAATCCCAGTAGTTAGTGGCTGGTCCGTAATCATCAGCACATCTAGCTCATCGCCATCTTCATCTATGGTCTGCGGGATAAAGCCATAATTACAAGGCTTTGCAAAAGCCATCGGCTCTACCCTATCCAGTATAAAGCAAGCGTGCTCTCTATCCCATTCTATTTTATGGTTCGACCCAGTAGGTATTTCTATTACTACGTTTAGCTCACCTTTCTCATAATCACCAGGTGTCAAAACTTTGTTAAAATCTGCCATTTTATCTCCTTATTATATATGCTCTATTATATCACCATCCTTACCAGTTGCAAAATCTTCTCCGGCATCGCATCGCCTATTTTTAATCTTCGCATTACATCGTATTTGTTACTCACCATAAGCCTCATTACTTTTATTTCATTTGCGCCATATCTACCATTTTCTCGCTCATAAAATGCCGCTTCACTCATATCCCAATCATACTTTTTTTCTGGCGACAATTTGGCTCCTTCTTTATCACGATACAAATTCATTTCTTCACCCATTATTTTTTTAAAATTTAGTAAACACCATGTTTCTATCATCTGCAAATCCTCGCCAGTATTAATCGCGCCCAACCCTTGCTCTGTAATTTCGAAATATTCCGCACTTTCAGAATGTTCTGCTATTTTGTCTACTCTTTTTAGTATCGTCGCCGCAAGTTCCATTTTATTTAAGTCTTTCACTATCTCACCATAATATCTTATCATTTTTGCACCAGTCACTACGCCTAACCCACTTCTCCCCATATGTATATTAAAGTCGCTCAAAGTAAACATTTCTACATTACCAGCCAATTTTGCTTTTGCCTTACGTACGCCCTTAGCAATAGCCGATATTTTGCCCATCGGCGTAATAATACTTAGTATTCTATCCGCTTCGCCATAGTTTGTCCGCCTCAGTACATAGCCCTGCGTTCTTATATCCTTACTTTGCATATCGTTTAACATATTCCTTTATGTCCTCAGGGCGCATATTGTCCTTATTTAGCACCCCTACTACTCCATATACAGATAAATCTGTTTTTTCAAAGTCTAGCGAAGATACTATCACTATTGGCATTTTTACCGTGTCATCGTATGATACTATTTCATTTAAAAAAGTAAATCCATCTGGACCATCTAGCAAAATATCTAAAAATATCATCTTTGGCATCTTGCCACTTACAATACTATCCATTGCCTCTATCGCATTTGTAAAAATCTCCACCTCACCACCTATTGCCTTTGCTATGCACTCGGCCATTGTTATATCATCATCTATCACAAATATCATCAAAAAGCCTCGCTTGCTTAGATACTGTTAGCTCCACAAAAAAGCTCGTTCCATTACGGTGCCGTATTGCCCCCACATTTGCATTCATGTATTTAGAAAACTTCGATGCAATATATAGCCCTAGTCCGCTCGACCCAGGGCGCATAGCTATAGATACGGGCTTATTTATCCACCCCCTCTTCATTTCGCGCCATATATCTACCGGAAGCATCGGCCCATAGTCCCTCACCGCTACCTTTATTTTACCTTTTGAATCCTTCACTGCTAGCTCTGTTTTGGTTCCATTGCCAGAGTAATGCATTGCATTTAATAAGAAGTTATATATCACACTATATAGTAGCTCCCTATTCGCATTCGCCAGCCTTACTTTATTGCTATATTTTATGCTAAGCCCCCGCTCATTATGGCAAAATAGATGCTTTAGCTCATGAGCCACGGCATCGCACACCTCACGTACTGCCACCGGCTCCATTACAAATAGCCCATCCTCTAGTCTTCGTACTTTTGTTAAATCATTCACCTGCCGAATAGCTCGTTCCGACACGTTGATCATCTCAGCGCGAATATGCTCATTCCTAGCATCCATCTCGTCAAAAGCAAACGCGAGCTGTCTTAATACAGCAAGTGGCGCCTTCAGCTCATGTGCAGCCAATAAAATACCATCTACCTCCTGCTCCATACCACCATTATACCACCTCAGCCCAGGTAGTACCAATAAGTTATATTCTATGCATTAAATATCACAGTGCCAAGCAACTTATCAAATTCACCCCCAAATAGTTGGCTATCTGTCTGCATTATTACGGTTTTATCACGTATTTTAAACACTACAATATACCCATTAAGCTCGGTGCCAGGAATATTACCGGAATACTTGTTTGCTACTACCTGGGTGCCTTTTTCCACATTCCCTATAGTGATAGACTCTACACTTAGTTGCGAGTCTTTTTTGTCTACCTCTTTTTGATATTTGTTTACCACGGATTCATAGCTATCCCCAACTATAGACACCCTCAAGGCGTTAATTGTATCTTTAGATACAACATTTACTTCTATCGGATTCAAGTATGCCTTAAAGTCGCCACCATTCGAAGCATCAGCCTCTATATATACGCTCCAAGTTTTAGGATACTCAAAAGATAACTGCCCATAATCTGCCGGCCCTACAAAAGTCCGATACGGATATTTTTCATCATTTTCCTGCTTAATTCTGTCCTGCTCTGCTTGTTCGTCCTTGGCATCAGCTACCGCCTTAGTTATCTTTTCATTTACATCCCTTTGTGCCTCACTATACTGCATAGACATCCATACGAAAAGCCCTATAAAAGTCACTGTCACAAGCGATAGTATTATTATCACTATTGTTTTTACAAGGCCGCTCTTATCTTTTTTCATGACCGCAAGGGGTGGCGCCTGTTGTACCATCTGCATACCACCGCCCGGCATTACCGGCCGCTCATACTGCACTGGAGGCATTTGTCCATTATCCATAACCTTATTATAACATACTATTTAGTAAAATCTTTATCCAATATTTCAATCTCATTTTGCAAATTACTCAGATCTTCTTGCAATTCTTTAGCTAGAGCAATTGCCATTTTATACTTTTCCGTCGCCTCATCTAGGCTAAACTCATCCGAATAAAACCATTCTTTTACCTTTTCCAATTCCTCAAATTTTTGATTCAAACTCTTAGTTTCGCTCATATATCTCCTTTATTTGTGCTTTAATTTCCTTATCAAATGTTGTAATTTTTACAACACTACCTGGAGAAATCTTCCCGTTTAATATCGCATAACCTTGTTTTAACACCCTCTCTGGATTCATCGCCGATAGTACTTTTATCTGGCTGGATAGCACCTTGCGAAAATCCACAATTTTCATATTAATAATATTAGTAATTTGTGCAATAGTTTCTGTATTAGATTTTTTCAAAGCATCTGCCCGATTTATCACCACTCTAAATAGTCCATCAATTATCATCCTCACTCCCCATTGCATATTTTCACGGTCCGGCACCAAAAGCTCTGCCGCATTAGACGGCGTAGATGCCCGTACGTCAGCCGCCAGGTCGCATAGGCTTTCATCCACTTCGTGCCCTATACCAGTAATTACCGGTATTTTAGAGGCAGCCACCGCCCGTACTAGTTCCTCATCATTAAAACACGCCAAATCATCTGCCGACCCACCGCCACGAAGTATAGCAATAGCCTGCACTTCGCTACGTTCATTAAAATAATTCAATGCGCGTATTATTTGATCTGGGGCGTCCATACCTTGCACCTGTGTATGCGCTACCTGCACTTTTACGCCTCCCCACCTAGCATTAAGTATTTTGATAAAGTCAGCGTATCCAGCTGCCCCCGTACTGGATATCACACCTAGTTTGGTCAAATCTTTAGGCAATTCTCGCTTTCGCTCTGGCGCAAATAAACCTTCGTCCGATAGTTTTTTCTTTAGCGCCTCGTAGGCTTTTTTCAAGCTACCTTCGCCTACCGGCTGCACAGCATTTATTGTAAAAGAAAACTTCCCCCATTTCGTAATTTTCGGCACACCCCTTACCATTACTTTCATACCATCTTCTAGCGGCATTCTTAGTTGATATAGTGTCATAAAGCAACTCACACTCGCTTCCTCATCTTTCACATCAAAAAACACCCATTTACCCTGGTTTACCTTAAAGCTCGCCACTTCTCCCACCAATACTACTGTCGAATACGCATATTCTAGTGTTTGATTTACTACTGTAATAAATTCAGCGGGCGTTAACCTAACATCACTATCTTGTTCCATTTTTGCCCCGAATAGCCTTATAATACGGTACCGAGCCCGATACTATGGTAAATAGTAGTGTAATCACCCTTGTCATTACCGTTATTATTGTCGCAGTTGGGAAATCTACGCCAAGTGCTATCATAACACCCGCCATGCCTAGCTCGTATAGCCCATACGGCACTATTCCATCAAACACCGAACCTACCGCCTCACCCACCATTATAAATGGCAGAAGTTCCGGCCTGCCCAAAGATATTGCCACTATCCAATACGTACCTATCTCGCACAAACTATACACCACCCCCCACAAGGCAGGTCTTTTCAGATATTTTTTATTTTCCTTTGCTATTTTTACACTCTCATGAATATCCTCAAAATAATTGCTTATCTTATCGTACCGCATTAATCTCTTCTTGTGACCAAAACTCACTACTCTTATCACATAATTCATTACTCTAGCTACATTTCTAGCGAAAAACCCTATACGCTTTTTACTACTCGCCACATACACCACAAACCACAAAAAGAAGAACACGCCCATATTCATAAGTAGCGACACAGGGATAATCCACATTGCCTCATCTGGCACCAAATTCAGCACCAATAGCACACCTATTGCCACTAGAGCCTGCAAATAGTTTATCACTGTAGTCACTGCATAGCGAAACACATACAAAAAGCTTGCCTGCCCAGCCGATACATTATATGGCATTAGTCTGTATGTTAAGTACGCCAACCCACCTATTCCGCCAGCCGGTATTGCGTGATTTACAAAGTTTAACTCGGTAGATATTAGCAGAATATCTTTATTGGATATTGTTTCTACACTACGACGATGCTTCAAATACGAAAAAAATATCTGCCCACAAGCATAGTACATGAACAACTGCTCTGGCACCAGTATTAATAAAACTAGCACATTAGTTTCGCTCAAATGATTAAGCGTATCCAAAATATCCGGCCAATTTTGATAAATAACATACCCTACCAATATTGCCGTAAGTACAGACAGTACTGCACGAAAAGAAAACAACTTGTGTTTTTTCTTAGCCATAAGATAATTATACCATATACCGCTCTATGGCTACTAGAATAGTATTTTACTAGGACATTGTTGCAAATTCCACTAGCATTGAGGAACATTAAGGAAAAACTTGGCGTTAGCAAGTTTTTCCGCCGGAGGGGCGGAGCTTTGGTGTATAATCATGGGTTACACCAAAGCGTAGCTTCCGAAATGCAGTTATGCAACAGTATTTCTTACTAACTTCTGTGATTTCTTAGCAAAAATCCGTCAGATTAGTATTTTTCTTCTCATGCAGCGCTATTATATATAGAGCAAATGAGAAAAAATGCTAAAATGGCGGATTTTGGCAAGAAATCACCTAGCGTACTTCTACGCGTACGCGTGGCAGACTTTTACCAGAAAAATGAGTCTTTTTAGTTTTTACAAAAGTAACTACACCATCCTTCGCGGCATGAATAGTAAAATTCCGCGACATATAGGTTCCAGGCCCTGCTATCTTAGTAGCGCCAGTTTGGCGCACTAATACTTCGCCGTTTTTTACTTTTTGGCCGCCAAAGCGCTTTACGCCTAGCCTTTGGCCAGCATTATTATGGACATTTTTGGCGGTACCGCCAGCTTTCACATGTGACATTTATTTTTTCCTTAATATTATTATATCTCTCGCTACGACTTGTTTATCACGATGATAAAACAATCCCTCGCGCGACCTATTACTTACATTATACCCCATATTTTCAATCTCGTCAACTTTTTTACCCATAAAATCTACTAAATCCAGCCTTTCATAGCCACCGTCCAGCCTCAGCCATGCCGGCATAGCCACTACTACTGATGTACCTGTTTTTATCTGCGCAACCAAATTTTTCAAAAATCCTGCCATTATCGCTCCACATTCTTGTTTTTGTTTCTTTAGTTCCATATCCGTAGGTATCTCTAACATTGGCTTGCCCAAATATCCTTCGCAAGCTACCGCATCCACTGGTTGTTGCCATTTATATTCCGTAGCATCGCCCTGTGACATTTCGTATTCGCCGCGCACTTTCCCTTCGCATTTTTCACTTAGCCACTTTAGATTTTTTTCACTGTATCGTATCATCCGCTCATCTATATCGGTACCATACACGTTATACCCCATCAACATCGCTTCTTGCAGCACCACACCAGTTCCACAAAAAGGGTCGAGCAGCCTCGCGCCTTTTGGCAACTCTCCACACAAATTTATTAATATCTGCGCCAATTTTGGCGGCAACATCCCTACTTTTGCATCTCTTGCTGGCCGCGCTTGGTCACGCTTGGCGTACGCATCTATATCTTGCACCCCCACTACTTTATACCATTCACTATCTATTTTTATTAATTCTATTTTCCGCTCATTTTTTCCACCCAGCCCATTGTGGAGCGAAGTAGCCGTAGATAGTATCGCATCTTTATTTTCTACTACCCTCACACTTCTACCGTGTCGCACTAGTATTTTCTTTAACTTCAACGCCTCAGTTTGCGCAGTTTTACGCGAAGCCCCTTTAGAATAATCACTTACGCCTATTGTAATCTTACCTTCCGGTAGCCCCATCAAATATTCCAAAGGCTTCGCTCCAAGCATTGTAGCCAGCTTCAATGTACCACCTAGTCTATCTATATTTATCTCCTTATCACACTCAAATCCCGCCACTCCTCGTAAAATTTTCCGCACATCACCATACAGTGCTTCTAACTCCGCTACCGATATTTCTGGCTGCCTACCGAGTATTGCTATATATTTCATCTTACTATTACAAATTTGTTCTTACCCTTTTTTACTATCGCCACTTGCTCTATGACTACATCTTCCTGCACTTTCACGCCATTTACTGTAATAGCACCCTGTGCTACAAATTCTCTCGCCTTTTTCTTAGACTCTGCAAGTCCATTTTCTATTAGTATATCTACTAACAATGTGCCTCTTTTAGCAGTTGGCAAAAACTCTGCAAATTCATTCAGTTCATCCTCTGTAAAGTTTTCAAAATTGGTGTTTTTATTAAATAATACACTTATCAAATTTTCCACCGCATCAGTATTTGCTTTACCGTGTACTACTTCTGTAGCACCTCTCGCCAAAGCTTTCTGTGCAATCCTAAGCTCTGGATGCTCATTGTGCTGCTTTAATATTTCTTCTATTTCATCTTTCTCTAGCAAGGTATATATCTTTATTAATCTCTCTACCGCTTCATCCGACTGGTTCAGCCAAAATTGATAAAAGTCAAATATCGAGGTATAGTTACCAGACCCATTATCAGTAGCCGCTAGCCACACCGCATTACCTTCCGACTTACCAAACTTTCGCCCTGTCACCGGGTCTATTACTAGTGGCGTAGACCACACATCGGCCTCACCATCTTCTAGCCGTTTTATTAGATGTATACCAGATGTAGTATTGCCATACTGGTCTGCACCACACAGCTGCAAATTCACTCCATGTTCGCGATACAAATGCAAAAAATCATATCCTTGTATCAGCGTATATGAAAACTCCGCATAGCTTATCCCGGCGCCACCTTCACCTATCCGATTCTGCACAAACTGCCTGTCAAGAAGTTGCGTCATTGAAAACACCTTCCCTACTTCACGCAAAAAGTCCAAGTATTTCATTTCGCGGAACCAATCCAAGTTGTCCACCATTACTACATTATCCGCCTTTACGATACGCTCTATCTGGGCTTTTATACAAGCTTTGTTATGCTCAATTTCATCCAAAGATTTCAGCTCACGCTCACCGTTTTCTTTAGGGTCACCAATCTGCCCAGTCGCTCCACCCACTAGTAAATACGGCTCATATCCATGTCGCGCAAAACACGCACACATCATTAGTGCCGCCAAATTCCCTATCGTTAGCGAATCCGCCGAAGGGTCGGCCCCGAAATAAAACTTCTTTACTGCCCGCGTATCCAACTCCGCCGGCTCCGCTATCGTAGTTTTAGCATTAAATCCACGATACAACAATTCTTCAGATAACTTCATATATAATATATATCATATTTAAGGCAATTTTGCACCTAGTCGCGCCTTATTTGCCCATTCATCCGCTAGCTCGTTATACTCTACTCCAGCATGCCCTTTTACCCATTTTATGGTTACAGGATATTTATGATATAACTCCCAAAGCTCTTTTACTATATCTATATTCTTTATTATTCCGTTCTTTTTTTGCCACCCGTTCATTTTCCACTTAGGCGCCCACTTTTCTAGTACATTTATCCAAAATTCTGAGTCGGTTCTTATCTCACAGCCTTCCTCTCCCGCATATTTTATTGCGGCTATTAAGGCTTTTCCTTCCATTCTTATATTTGTTGATTTTTCTTCACTGCCAAGCACCACTGGCTTTACTTCATCACCAACAATCTCAAGCACCGCAAATCCGCCCTGTCCTGGGTTTGGCTCTGCACTTCCATCAGTCCATAATATTTTCATACTATCATTATACACTATTTTATAATTTCATCTATAATACCATATTCTTTGGCTTCTTCCGCACTCATCCAGTTATCGCGATCCATGTCTTTTTCTACTTGCTTCAAATCTTTACCGGTGTTTTTCGCAAATATCTCTGCTAACCGCTTTTTCAAAAACACACCTTCCCTCAGCATTATCTCTTGGTCAGTGATCTTACCCTCCGTACCGGATGAAGGCTGATGTATCATTATACGCGAATTTGGCAAGCAATATCTCTTGCCTTTTGCGCCGCAAGACAGCAGCATTGCGCCCATACTAGCCTGCAGCCCTATACCTATTGTTTCTACGTCTGGCTCTATATAGTTCATCGTATCTATTATAGCAAGCCCATCATACACGCTACCACCAGGTGAATTTATATATAGCTTGATTGGTTTTTTACTATCTTCATGCGCCAAGTATAGTAATTGCGCTACTACCAAGTTGGCAGTATGTGCATTTACATCCTCGCCCAAGAAAATAATTCTGTCATTTAAAAGCCGCGAGTATATATCGTATGCTCTTTCGCCTTTATTGGTTTCTTCCACTACTGTGGGAACTAAATAACTTTTCATATTATGATTTCTCCTTTTATTATTATGATTTTTTCTTCCTCTGTTAAATGCCTAGTTATGTTTTGAAAACATAACATCATGATTTTTTATCTAATGTCAACCTACCTCTCGTTAGCTTCAATGTAGGTATATCGCCCTTCTGCAATTTTCCAGCTATTATTTCCTCAGACAGCAGCGACTCTACTTCATCCTCTATTTTGCGACGCAACGGCCTAGCGCCATTTTTCGGGTCATAACCTTCTTTTATCAAGTAATCTTTTGCTTTTTCGTCTACCTTTAGACCTATACCCTTTGTAGCCAACCGTTTCTTTAGGTCGTTTATTAGATTATCAAATATTTTCTCCACGTCTTTTCGTGTTAATGCATGGAACACAGATATATTATCTAGCCTATTTATTAGCTCCGGTCGCATCACTTTTTTCAGCGCCTTCATAGCATAGGCTTTGTTTTCTTCATATTCCTCAGCTAGAGCTTTCTTGTCTTTGGCAGTTTTTGCCGTAAAGCCTAGTTCACTTTCTCTATACATGTCCGCCGAACCAAGGTTAGATGTAAGTATCACTATGGTGTTGTTAAATTTTATCTTACTACCTTGGCCATCCGTCAGTACACCATCTTCTAATATTTGTAGCAAAAGGTTAAATACATCCGGGTGCGCCTTTTCTATCTCGTCAAATAGTATCACCGAGTAAGGTTTGCGTCGCACCGCTTCAGTAAGCTTACCGCCATCATCATAGCCTATATATCCTGCCGGTGCACCTACCAGTCGCGACACATTGTGCTTTTCGCCAAACTCGCTCATATCTATTTTTACCAAGGCATTTTCGCCCCCAAACACTTCCCTAGCTATCACTCGCGCTAATTCTGTTTTACCTACACCGGTAGGGCCCATAAATAGGAACGAGCCAATCGGCCGCCTAGAGTCGGCTATACCACTTCTACCTCGCCGTATCGCTTTGGCTACTGCTGCTACAGCCTCGTCTTGCCCTATAATAGATTTTTTCAGCTCATCCTCTAGATTTATCAACATCTTCATTTCCGACCCATGCACTTTGCTTACCGGTATGCCAGTTTTTAGTGATACCGCCGTAGCTAGATTTTCCTCCGTCAATACTGGCGTCTCATTTTCCTTTGCACCAGCTTTTTCCAGCTTTTTTATTTCTTGCTCTAGCTTGGCCAGCTCGGTCTTTAGGTTTGCAGCTTTTTCATAATCTTCTTTATCGGCAGCCTCACTTATTTTATCCTCTAGTTGAGATTTTTCTATTTTCATTTTTTTGTACTTACCGCCGCCCTTTTTATCTGCTGCCACCTTGGCTATAGCACTAGCCTCGTCTATCACATCTATCACTTTGTCTGGCATAAATCTATCATTTATATATCGCTGACTCATAGTTATGGCAGTTTCCAGTATTTCATCTGGTATTACTACGCCATGGTGAGTTTCGTAATGCTTTTTTATGCCTTTGAGTATCCTCAGCGTCACTGCCGCGCTTGGCTCTTCCACCATTACCGTCTGGAATCTGCGCGAGAGTGCTTTGTCTTTTTCTATAGATTTTCTATACTCATCTAGCGTAGTAGCACCTATCAAGTTTATAGAGTTACGCGCTAGCGCCGGCTTCAATATATTTGCCGCATCCATACTACCTTCGCTAGACCCAGCGCCACTAAGCAAATGTATCTCATCTATAAATAATAGTACAGTATCATCACCAGTAGCCTCATCTATTATGCCTTTTATACGTTCTTCAAACTCACCACGAAACTTCGTACCCGCCACCACAGAGCTTAAGTCCACTTGGTATATATGCTTGCCTATGAGGTTTCCTGGCACTTCATTTTTTACTATCCGAGTAGCCAGCCCCTCTACTATAGCAGTTTTGCCCACACCAGCCTCGCCTATTAGCACCGGGTTAGACTTAGTACGACGCGACAACACCGTCACCACACGCTCTATCTCATTTTCACGGCCTATCACGGTGTCTAGCCGGCCAGCCCGTGCTTCCTCCGTAAGGTCTTTGCCATATCTACTTAGGAATTTACGCGGAGTTTTCTTTATGTATTTAGCCTTTTCTGCTTTTAGCTTTTCGTCTTTTGTTTGTTCTTCTACCAATATCTCTATATCGTCTAGTACTTTTTCTATATCCACTTTTAGACCAGTAAGTATTAGCGATGCTCGCGAATTGGGTTGACTTAGTAGCGCATGCAGCACATGCTCCGTGCCTATTACACTTAAGCCTTGCTCGCGAGTGTAATTTTGTGCCATTCTTAATGTCAATATTACCGCTTCAGAAAGTGACATCATCGCCATATCGCTACCAGGTACTTCTACCGCTACTTTGTTTAGAGCCTTCTCTACCTCTTCGGCGGTTACACCTTCAGCACGAAGCATCTTAGCCCCAGTGCTATTGTCCATCGACAGTATCCCAAGCAGCAAATGCTCTGTGCCCATATAACCATTGTTGTATCTTTTACTATAATAATCCGACTTTTGCAATGCAAATCTTGCATTTTCGCTTAGCCGGTTCATAATTTCACTAAATTCTTCTTGCATACCTCTATTGTAACAAACTAGCACTCTCACGTCAAGAGTGCCAGCTTCGCTGCCTTGTTTTTTTGAACTATTGCTGATTCAACATTGTTTTATCAAATCTAACAAATGTACCGTCATCCAATACGAATATACTTGCTAAACCTCCGCTCCCAGGCTCAGTGGGAGTAAACCCTACGTCAACAATATCAACAACATTACCATCTACTTTTACAGTTCCACGAATATCAAAGTTATTATTCTCTACCGCATCATATAATGGCAAATAATATACCGTTCCATCAGTCATTATAAACCCAATATTATGCTCGATATTATTCTGACCTCCACCAAACTCAACCATCTTATATACATCACCTTCCAAACCACTAATCAAGCACTCCTCTTCAGAAGAACCATCAGTAGCAGATTTTACACAGGAAACATCACCATCGGCGTTAATCATAATATATAAGTACTTACCGTTCTCTTCACCTGCCGGAAATACATTTGAAGTTTGCAAGAGCAATTTATAATCAACCCCATCCTCCAAGGGAAGAATAACAGGATTTATTCGCCCGTCAACAACATCATTATTGATTTGCTCTTGCAACTCACTGTTTGTCTGTTGTAAACTACTTATTTGATTATTTAATACTTCTTTCTGCGTATTTCCATCTATCCACATCCACACGCCAAAGCCTACCCCGCCAGCAGCTATTAGTAGTAATAATATTATAGCTAATATCCAACCAGTTTTCCTATTACCCTTACCACCCACTACAGATGGACCATTGTCAAATGTCGGCTCAGGAGCACTAGCCGCTGGAGCAGCCGCACCGCCAGCGGGCGCTGCTCGTCTTACCGGCACTGGTGTTCCGGCCGGCTGCGCTGGGTTAGAGTTCATACTTTGTGGTTGCATATTATTTCCTTTCTATATTATACTTATGTTTATATTGTAGCACCTTTTCCAGAAATAGCAACCCATATAGATAATGTGGTACAATTTATCTAAGTGGGGTTGCAAATTAAAAGTTAAGTGCGGGGAGAAGGGAGGTAAGTATGGTTTTTGAGCTAGACTTAATCTTTGGATTAATCAAGACAAAAATTATCCTCTTCCGAAGAAGAGGATAAACCCAACTAACTGAAATTCTACCGCACACTCACACAATTGTCAACCCCACTTGCAAAATAAGGAGGTAAAATGTTAAACATCAAAAATCAGAAACGCGACCCAGCTGTACCACTAGTCAGTATATATACACTATTCACTTTGTCTAGTTTTCGCCACTGGAACGACATAGTAGCCAACCAAAAAGAGCTAGACTTCACTCGCCGCGAGCTAAAGCAAGATATATATACTCTAGCCAAAGCATTCCTACAGCTCGGCCTAAAAAAAGGCGATATTATCACCGTAGCTACCGGCCGCAGTATGTACGAAAGTATTCTTATATTCCTCACTGCCAACCGTCTCGGCATGGTCGTAGCATTTCTAGACGAAAAAACCGCCCGCGACACCCTACTTCACTACCTAGACGAATTCAATTCTCCGCTTCTCATTACCTACAAAGCCAGCGACAAACGCATTAAAGACTTGAAGCATGATGCCAAAACAGTTAAGCATGTCATCAATCTAAACGGTCGCACTGTAGACGAAGCCGGTCCAGACGATACGCAAGAAGAAGATATAGATTTTCACGCCTTAGACGGCTTCATCCTAAACGGCCGGCCTATTACCACGGTCGCCGAAAAATACCACGGCCATGTGCCTAAAATTACTTTCGGCGCCAACCACGAAGCCCTCATTTCATTTACTTCTGGCTCCACTTCCGGCCCCAAGCCCATGGTATTCACCAACAAAGCCCTTATTGCTTCCGCTATTTATTCCAAAGTCGCTTCAGACGTCAAAATGTGGGACAAAGAGCTTCATTCCTGGATGAGCTATGTCCATTTTGACTGCCCATACGGCCTAGTGGTTTCCGTTATCGCCCCCATCTGTGGCGGTGGCGAAGTCATCCTTACCCCAGACATAGACGACACCAATCTAGACTATTATATCGGCAAAAACCCCAACACTATCTTTGGCATACCGCCGCTTCTCGAAGCTATGCCTAGCCTCAAAGAAGATACCGACATCAGCGAACTCAAAATGTTTGCTTCTGGCGGTGAACGCCTAGAAAAGTCGGCTTCTCTCGCCGCCCTAGATTTTTTCAAATCCCGCGGACTCAAAAACATCAAAATCAGCAACGGCTACGGCGTAGGCGAAGCACTCGGCCTTATCTCCACCGCCGTTGGCAACCGCACCTACAATCCCGACTCTGTCGGCCAAATCCCCGCCGGCGTCCATGTAATGGTGCTAGATCCCGATACTGGCGAAGAACTCAACTTCGGCAAAACCGGCATTCTTTATGTTACCGGCAAGCATATTCTTAGCCGCTATTACAATCGCCCCGAACTTACCGACGACAAAATCATCACCATCCACGGCAAAAAGTTTGTCAAAACCGGCGACCTGGCCTATGTTACCGAAACTGGTTTTATCACCCTAGTCGGGCGTGCCACTTTCTTTATCAACAATCTCCCAGCCAAAGTTTACTACGAAGTCGTCCGTGCCGCCGTCTCTAAGTCTGACCTTGTCAAAAAATGTTACGTGGTAAAAAGCCCCGACCCCAAGCTCAAGCTCGCTGCCTATGCTTTTGTAGTAACAAACGATGGCGTTGGCCACAACGACGCCACACGCAAACAAATTATCGCTACGGCCGCCGAACCATTCAACCTCGGCCGCCGCCGTATTACGCTCAAAGACTATGAGCTACCGCGCAAAGTCATATTCCTAGATGACCTTCCACTTACCAAAGCCAATAAAACAGACTTCCGCCGCCTCGAGCGCATGGCAAAAGAAATTGGTGAAGCAAGTCACAATTAGCATATCGCTGTAAAATCTATCTATAATCTATATGGCATTAAAACCCTAAAACCTAATTTCTATTTACATAAAGCAAACCCGAGAAAATTTCTCTAGATTTTAGGAAAATTTGACGGCGAACCCAGAGCAGGCGTGAGACCGCAAATTTTCCGTATAAAAATCTAGAGAAATTATTCCCGGCGTGAAGCGTAGAAGTAAATAGAAATTATGGTTTTAGGGTTTACCAAATTTATTATTTATTACCACATACAACTTCGTTTGCGTGTAGCCACCCTTCTACCGAACCACCATCTAAATATTCACCAGTAGTAGGCGCTACGCGCATTATTCCACCGTCTTTTATATATTCGTCTATTGGATCCGTCACTAAGTATTCTTGATCTTTCGGCCCAAAATCATTTTCTTTTACATATTTTACGATTCGCTTTAATAAATCTGGTGTCATTATATATTTAGATACATTTATGAGATTGCTCGGCGCCTCTGCTGGGGTAGGCTTTTCCACTACTTCTACTAGCTTACCATCTTTGGCAGCTAGTACTCCGTATTTTTCTACGTCCTTTTTATCTATCTCTACGCCCAGTATGGCACTTTCGTTTTCACCCGCAGCTTTTATTAGTGCTTCCGCAGCATTTTCGCCACCTGGGTTCCATATAAAATCATCGCCCATAAACACCAGTACCGGCTCATTTATATTATATTCCTCTACCACCATAGCTATAGGCACAGCAGTACCGTATTTAGCGGCCGGGTCTTGCACTGTATAGTGTATAGTTACATCATCCGGCAAAGTCTTGGCTAGCTTCAGCCTATCTTCCTTACCACGTTCTATTAAGTACTGGTTTAGCGCCAAATTGTCACGATAAAACTCTCTCACCTGGCACGGCTCCACATTGGATATCACCATATATATATCTTTCACGCCAGCACGTATCAAATCTTGCACAGAATAGTCCACCAGTGGCCTATTGCCCACCGGAAGCATTGATTTTTCTATAATTTTGGTAATAGGTAGCCGCCGAGTTCCCCACCCCGCTACCGGAATAATAGCTTTTGTTATCATAATACCCACATTATATCAAAATCATACTTTTTTTACTACCAAATTTATTTTGCTTGTGTTATAATTAAATTGCATCATTTCAATTGTTAATACAAAGCACTTTTTAAACGCACATTCACCGTACGATAAAACGGCACCGTTAGGTTTCTGAGTCGTACGGAATGCTTTGTGTTCAACGATTGAGATGATGCACCCCTAGCGGTGCCATTTTTGTATAGAACATGAAGGGTATACAAAAACGCCACCACGTACCTTAAATATTAATCTAATAAGAGGTGCCATTATAGCACCAGAAAGGACAAAATCCAATGAGTAACATTACTCTAAATATCGTAGAGCCAGGTAGCCCTACGCCAGACCCAGTAGTACCAAATACTGGTCTATTCACACATGGTATTGGTGGCCCAGAAGCGACCATCATCACCGCAGTAAGCGCAGTATTACTACTGACTATAGTAGCCGTAGTAGTAGCTATGCTTTACAAAAAACACAAGAAACAAGGTAAAGTAACCAAGCTAGTAAGCACAGTAGATGCTTGTGTCACAGTAGTTAAAAGCAAAAAGCGTGTAGGCGCAGGCCTTACCGCTGTAGCGCTACTAGTATCTGCTGGTACATTTGCCGGCCTGCTAGTAAATGCTGGTAAGAGCAACACTAACGCCGCAGAAGGCGAAGATGGCCTTACACTAGACGTATCCAGTGAAGACCTCACCATAGAAGTAGGGAGTGAGCCAGTCTTTGCAGTGCTACCAGTAGAGCTAACTGTAGAGGAAGCCACACAAGCAGGCTACACTCTTACAGCCTTCACAGACTCTACCGACCTAGTATCTACCACAGATTCCTCCAAAGTAATCCCTATGGTAGCAGTAGAAGGTGATGAATTGACATCGCTTATAGACAATACTTATGGTCTAGCTCTAGTAGAACCTGAGTCACAAGACGATGAACTGTATGCTCCACTTTCTACTGATGCAGATAACCCAACACTAATCACAGATAAAGACCACAAAGCCACAGAAACTGGTAACACTACTACCATCTACTACGGCTTCTACATCACTCCAGACGTACCATATGGTACTTATACTGGTAGTGATATATACTACGATGCGGAAGTAAACTACACCACCACGCTTACATTTAATGGCAATGATAGTGATGGCGGTACCGCTATGGAAGGTATGACACTGCTAGCAGGAGATACTATCACTCTACCAGTAAATACTTATACTAGAACAGGCTACAGCTTCACTGGCTGGAATACAGATAAAGATGGTACTGGCAGAGCCTATGCAGACAAGGCAGAGTTTACGGCTAGTCTAGATAAGTCTGAGGATGTCACTCTCTATGCGCAGTGGGAAAAACTACCAGTAATAACTGACCTTACTGAAATGCAAGATTTCGCCAAATTATCTGAAGCGGGCAAAGCCAGTGTGCTAAAGTCTATGACATCGGGTCAACAATATCAGCTAAAAGATAACCGTGACCAAACTATGTACTACATTGCCAAGCTAGTAGATGGTCACGTATGGATGACACAAAATCTAGATTTAGATTTAAGCACAGAAGTAACCCTTACTCCAGCAGATACAGATGTATCTGAGAGTTGGAAGCCATTAAGAAGTACTATTAACTTTACTGGTACCACAGTAGCTGGATGGCAAAATGACGACAATACTCCATACTCTGCTAATCCTGGCGATGTGTATTACTATACATCAAATAGCGATGCAGATGATGTGCAATACAACTCACTAGCAGAATGTGAAGCTGCCGACCATACTGATTGCTCGCATTACCATGCCGGCAATTATTACAACTGGTCTGCTGCGGTGGCGAGTAATAATACATCGGAAATGACTGGGCAATATTATAATGCCCCTGATTCTATTTGCCCGAAGGGGTGGAGGTTACCGTTGGGGGCAGATCTAGTGAGTGGAAGCGAGGGGAGTGAAATGTTTGCCGTATTGGACACATATGGAATAATAGGCGAACCATACGATGTGCAAGGACGGCCAGCTTATCATTATACCAACGATGGGTTCACTATGATACGGGTTAATCCTTTGTGGTTGATAAGGTCCGGCAATATTTATTATGGAACTTTGAATGGTCACTCCAAGTCCGCTTCATATCAGTCTAGCACCATAAGCAACAGTGATCCATACAGTACGCATATCCATGAGTGGGAGTATCTTGAATTTAACGCGTCAAATGGCCAAATAGGAAATCCCGTACGGTGTTTGGTAAAGTAATGTGATACAAATTACGGGCGCCTCCCCGCCCGTAATTTTTCTCCCCGAGCCACCAACACCCAAGTTTCGTGAACCTCTTTTCACGAGCATAAAGCAAACCGGGGAAAAAGCTAATAATAACTAAAGCGGGTGGCGCTCAACACTCTGGCGAAGGGGGTCCGGAGGTTGGCAAACCGAGGAGTAGCGCCAGCCACCCATGGCGATGGGCTGGCTGGACGCGCCCCGAGAAAGAGTGTAAGCGCCAGGATCCGCGAATGATACTAAACAAGCGCGTACAAAAAAGTACAAGCATCAGACTACGGTGAAGTCTACCTTTCTACGAAACTTCTATCAACGACTTATCCCAACTCTCAGGATAATCATTCTGTCCTAGTAGCACCGCTATGGTAGCTGCTATACTAGATATTCCCTTGTTGCCACCAGTTATATTATATTTACTTCGCTCAGCAGTGTTATCATATATTATACACGGTACCTTGTTGGTAGTATGCGATGTTTTCCTGGCACCAGTGCTATCCAGTAGCTCCTCCGCATTGCCATGATCCGCTACTATCACCAGCACTCCGCCCAGCTCATCCACCTTGGCCGCTATCCGCGCCAGGCTTAGGTCTATAGACTCCATAGCCACTATGGTGGCTTCCATATCGGCAGTATGACCCACCATATCACCACCTGGGTAATTTAACCGCACAAATTTATATTTATCTAAGTTGTCTAGTACGGTATCGGTAATCTCCGCACATCGCATCCACGGCCGCGTTTCATACGGCTGAGTATACGACTCTATCTGCATATGATCCTCCCCTGGAGCCTTGTTATAACTATTGCCGTTGAAGTAGTATGTTACATGCCCAAATTTCACCGTTTCACTCACGGCTAGCTGCGACACACCTCGCTCACCCAAAAACTCATTCAAAGTTTCTTTTAGCTCTACCGGCTGCACAAGTCTATGCTCCGGCACATGCGTATCAGAATTATATTCTGTCATGCCCACAAAATACACATCGTCCGGCGTATAGTCTCCACGATTAAAATACGGAAAATCCCAGTAAGTAAATGCCATAGCTATTTCTATAGCTCTGTCTGCCCGAAAATCAAAGTATATCAACGCATCGCCTTTTTCTATTTTACCCACCGGCTTTTCATCTTTATCTACTATCACGAATGCCGGCAAATTTTGGTCTTGTGCATTTGGGTATACTCTACGTAGCACCTGTATGGCCTCCTCCGCCGACTTAAAGTAGTAGTTAGCCTCGCCATTCACCATCATATCCCAACCACGCGCCACCATGCTCCAATCATTTTCATACCTATCCGACACCGTAGTCATCCGCCCACCACCAGACGCTATACGTATATCCGCATCGGGGAATTTCGCGACAAAAGCCTCTAGCCTCCGAATATATTTCGGCTCAGACTGTGGTGCTACATCACGCCCATCTAGTATGGCGTGTATACGCATACGCCGTACACCTTCGTCATATGCGCGCTGTATCATTTGTTCTAGATGGCTTATGTGGCTGTGTACACCCCCATCAGAGAAAATTCCAGCAAAGTGTAGGGTATGCTGGCCTATACCCTCATTATACCACACCATGCTAGATTTGTCAAGTGCACTGCTCTCACCATGCTTGTCTAGCACACGAAGCATCGCGCCTTTCCACGCCTCAGAATTATACACTTCACCCGTAGCGAATGCTTCCTCTATGCGCGCTATCCCTTGCCGCACGGCACGCCCAGCCCCCATAGTATTGTGCCCTACTTCGGAATTACCCATCTGCCCAGCCACTAGGCCCACAGCCTCACCAGAAGCATCCAACGCTATATGCGGATACTCCCTAGCCGCTCTGCCCAAGAAAGACGTTCGTGCTTTGCTCACGGCATTGCCCGGCCCATCCGGTGCTAAGCCTACCCCATCAAGAATGGCCAAAACTATCGGCCCATCATACGATAATTTATCCATAAGCCTATTATATCATATCCAGTACGGACTAGTCCAAAATAAGTCTTTCTAAAGCATAATGAGATTTAGACCAGATTTGTTTGTCATAATTTTCATCAACTCAGCAATGAAAAAATCTCCCAAATCTTAAGGAGATTTTTTCTTGCCCTGCGTTGTGAAAATTATAAGACAAACAAGTCCAAGCTTTAGAAAGACCTATTTTGGACTTAAATCGAAAATAGACACAACACCACTATATTCACAATAGCTATAATAGCTACCACCTTGAGCGCCCACTTAAACCAAGTAGAGTAATCTACCTTAGCTAGTGCCAAGCCACCCATTATCGCACCACAGGTAGGAGTAATCAAGTTCACCATACCGTTGGCTGCTACTATTGTCATAGCTGTTACATTGGTGCTATAGCCCAGTGTAGATGCCACTGGTGTAATTATAGGCGTGGAAAGTGTGGCCAATCCAGACGATGATGGCACCAATACAGACAGTACCGTATGTAGTAGATAGTTTAACGGCACAAACGCCATTTCCGGCAATGTCGCCAAGAAATTCGATGCATTATACACTATGAAATTATCTAGGCTTGTCTGCGCCATTAGCACTGATGCGCCACGCGCTACCGCTATCACCAGTATTACGCCAATCATATCATCGGCACCATCTATAAAGGCGTCCACAAACCCATGTTCACCTTGGCGATTTATTATAGCAATAATAATCGCACAGATAAGGAACCATACCGCCGCTTCATAGAACCACCAATTGCCTAGCGATGCGCCAGTTAGCCAGCCAGTCCATGAGTCAAAGAATGTTATTCCAAACTCGCCCCATGGAATAAACCCAACTATCATCACCACAAAGGTGAGCGCAAACATAATAAGTGTTGCTATCTGCTTGCCAGTGAGTTTTATAATATCATCGTGAGTTTCGAGATATTTGCCATAAGCTTTTTCGGCTGCAGCTTGTTCACGCAGGCTCAAGAAAGTAGAGCCTTTGTCACGCTGCACTTTTTTAGCGTATCGCACCACAAAGAATGCAGATATCGCCAAGGTAGTGAGCCATAGCACCACAGCTATAAGTATCACTGTACCCTGATTGTACTCTATACCAGCATCTTTCATCGCTGCTAGCACCACACCGGTAGCAAATGGGTTGATAGTAGACCCTAGCACACCAGAGCCAGCACCAAGTAGTATAGTGCCCACGCCCACTAGCGGATCTAGCCCAGCCGCAAACATAGTGGCCGCTATCAGCACGTAAAACCCTACGCTTTCCTCTAGGAACCCATAGGTAGTACCCAGCACTGAGAATATTAACATCAAAAGCAGTATCAATATATACTCTTTACCATGCAGCTTCTTTACTAGTATCTTAATACCAGTTTCTAGTGCTTTGGTCTTAGCTACTACGGCGAGCAACCCACCAAGTACCATTATAAAGATGGCTATATCTATGGCATCTGCAAAGCCCAGTATTGGTGCCATTAGCACCTGATACAACTCAGCTCCTACTACACCAGAGCCATCCACCACGACACAGCCCTCTTCACCATATACCTCTTCACAAGCCTCTAAGGTGTCATATGTTTCAGTAGCTACTTGCGATTCGGAAGCTACCATCACCTCCTCACCGCTTACCGTTTCGCTACTTTCGGTAGCTTCCACTGCTACACCTTCTTCTACGCTACGGTTAGACTGCTCATCTTCTGGCACTGCCTCATCGGTAGCCATACGTGCCTCTGGCAAATTTTCGCCAGTCACCTCATCACCTACCGCCGGCTCAAAAGATTCGCCTTCTGGTAGCTCTATCTGAGCATTTTCACCCGGAGCTTCACCATTTAGCTCCGCCGGGCCACCAGATGGCATTTCGTTTTCCCACTCGCCTGGGCCTACTTCTACGCTCGGCGCCTCATCTTCTAGTGGCGCCGCTGCAAACTTCGCCTTAGGCAAAGCGTGTGACAATATCCCGAGTAGTATGATAAGTATCATAATAATCGAGTATGCCGAAAGCATTGCTCGGCTGCGTTTTTTGCTTCGATTCTTTTTTCTAAACATTTTATACCCTTCTTACTTTTATATCTCCCCCTATGAAATTGATTCTACGAATATCCAAAAATCCTATTGTCCGCACTTCCCGAAAACTTATCGTTTTCACCTCTTTCACATCTATAGTTCTACGTTGTTTTATGTTTATTTTCATTTTCCTCCTTTTTGTTTTTATTAATGCATTCTATAGCTAATATATTCCTTCCTATTCAGCCTCCTCTCTTATTAGTGCCATAGCCATACAATGTGACCCTCCGCGGCCACGTGACAGCTCCGAACTCGGTATCTCTATTACCTTTACGCCATGTTTTCTCAAAGTCTGATTTGTCACGAAATTCCTATCATATGCTACCACCACGCCTGGCCGCACACACATTAGGTTCACGCCATCGCTCCATTGCTCACGTTCTGCATCTATCCGCTTACCATTACCACATTTTATCAGCTCTACCTTATTTAGGTGTAGATATTTCTCCAGCACCTTTTGCAAGCTTTGGTGTATTTCTACTATTTCTATCTCACCACCACGTCCAGCAGTAATCTCGTATATAGTAGAAATATCCATTATGGCATCTTGCACAGCAAATTTATCTGCATCTACTTGAGTCATCACAGTATCAAGATGCATAAAACTTCTTTCATCCGGAATATCTATAGCTAGTACATATTTAAACTCATTTTTCTTATCTTTAAATAATTTCCGCGCAAAATCTGCTATTGCGTCTGGCTCAGTACGCTGTGATATGCCTATCGCTACCACTTCCTTGGATAGCACCTGTATATCACCGCCTTCTATACAATATGGCTCATCCCTCTCATAGTAAAGCTTTGTACCCTCATAAAACGGATGATATTTAAACACATATTCCATAAATATAGATTCTCTCGTCCTTGTCACCGACCACATCTTATGTAGCGTAGCACCATGACCTATCGTAGACATCGGGTCGCGCTGAAACAGTATATTTGGTATTGGATCTATTATCATGCGCCCCGTGTCACGCGTAGCGTAAAAACCAGATACTTTGCCAAGCTTTTTTAGGTCTGATATATCTACACCCGCAATGCACTTTTTCACCATATCACGTGTATCTTTTATGCCATTCAGGTAGTCAAAACAGTGCTTTGCTACCTTTGGTGAAGTTACTCCGGCTTCAGCAATAAACTGCTCCAAAAATTTCTTCTTTACTGTCCTGCCACCAGCTTCTATAGCTTCAGCTGCAAGATCTGTAATATATACCACTTCCACACCTTCAGCGCGCAAAGCATTTGCATAAGCATCGTGCTCTTGCTGCGCAATCTTTAGATACGGAATATCATCAAATAGTAACCTTTCCAAAGTATTCGGCGTTAGATTCAAAAACTCATCTCCTGGCCTATGCATTAATACTTTCTTCAAAGTACCTATTTCACTAAAATTGCTAATTGTTTTATTCATTTTCGTTTTCC
>JAZNGO010000050.1:0-3176 GCA_045576515.1 Candidatus Nanosyncoccus sp.
GATTATAAATTATGACTCTACATGGTATGCATGGAATGAAGGCACTACTACCACTACTCCAGCTGCAGATGGTTCTACTACTATAGTTACTAGCAATTTGATGGTGCCGGTATATACGCGAGAGTTGGCGCCGCGGTACTAAATGGTAAGTAGAATTTGGCTACAATGCTTGAGTCTTTATGATGCTTGTGATAATATAATAGTATGAGTGAAAAAAGCCAAAAGGATGGAAGCAAAAAGCTAGCAGTGCTTTTGGTATGCCTATGTCTTGTGATATGTGGACTAGTGGTGGGGATAGTTATGGTAAATAATAGTAGGAATGAAGGCGAAGTTGAATATGAAGACGCTGGAGATGCTGCGCTAGAAGCTCTAACTATTCAAGAAAATATAGATGAAAAATATGATAATGACCCAAACTATAGTTTGGCTGATGCAATGAGTGAATACGAATATGAGATGTCTGTAGGAAGCAATACGAAACGGATATATACCGCTATAAACTATGCTGAATTTGTGTATGCTGCATATGAGGATATTGATAAAGTAGTTGGAATTATGCAAAAAGTAGAATCTTTACTCGAGGAAGGTACGATGGCAACTTTAGACTATTATGTGGCTATGGCAAATTTTTATGAAAAAGCTGGCGATGAAGAAAAAGCAGCAGAATACAATCAGAAAGTTTCTAATATGACACCACCAGTTCAGTTGGAGGTGAAAGGAGAAGGAGACGGAAATAGTGGCAATGGTGAAGAATAGAAAATTTGGATTTGTTTTGGGAGCGGTGTTTTTTGTGCTTTTTGCGGTTTGTAATGGCGGCGTTGAAAACGTGGCTGCTGATGGTTGGATTAGTGGGAGCTCTACTGGCACCAATGTGAGTGGTGGAGGGGGAAGCGGTGGAGGAGGTTGTGGAAAGAACGGAAAATTGACCAACTCTGACTATTATGATTTGTGGTGCACCGGATATTCATGGGTGTTTTTTAAGTACGTAGGTGGAGAAGGCAATAGTAGAGCGATAAACTTTAGGAGAGATGGGTATTTGGAAGACCTAGGAATTGGTGAAGCTAATAATGTAATCGCTGGTGAGTGTTCCAAACACGGGAGTAATGGTGGTTTCTGGCACCTGGGGTATAATATGAGAGGCATGATGTACAATAGCACAACGGCTGTCTTGAGTGACTGGCGTTATGTAAAGGGGCTTCATAATACATTTGATAGTGTAAAGAACTTATATTATTCAACTGGTTCTAGTAAGGTGGGACACGCTGTAACTTTTGATTATAATTCTATACCGGATTACTATAAAGGTAAGTATAAGGTGTATGATGATTCCTCTTTGAACCATGTAATATATTGGCGAAGTGACGATGGTACGTATACTCCTTTGTATCAGGCTGAGATGTTTGGGACTAGAAGTAGAGTATTAGAGGATTTTAAGGAAGCATATAGAGGTATAAATAATAGGGAATATACTGGTACTGATTTGCCTAACAATGTGTATGCGTTTTGTTGGTGGCCGGGAATTGATGATAAAAGTAATTTTGAAGGTAGATCTGCTGTGCAGAAAACAAATAATGATGTTTCGTGGAACGATGCAGAAGAGAAAATTAGGACGCCGTGGACTAAAAAGGATGAGGAAAAGGTAGATTTGGAGGTAGGGTGCAACGATAATGTAAATGGATGTGATGTAAGCTTTCGTCATTTCTTAAAACGAACTGCTGGTACAGGAGATACTAAATATACGATCACTAGGAAGATAGAGCAAGGTAGTATTACGAGTGTGACGGTATCGAATGAAGGGCATGCTTCTAATTGGCAGAACGGGGCTAGGACTACTACTGGCAAGATTGCAGATAATGTGACATTAAGCAATAATTATATCAATCGAAATACATCTGCTGATGGTTGGGTATTCCTTGGCAAAAGCGCTATAAAAATGAAGCCGGGCGATAAAGTATGCGAGACATTGGAATTTAATGTCAGTAATAAAAATACAACTAGAGCCAAGACTACTGTGTGCGCGACGGTGCGTGAGGGAGAGGCGGAAGAAAAAAATGCTTCTATACTTATGGAAGTTAAAAATGATAATGTTGAACAGTTTAAAAATTATCAAAATAGCCAGTTTGTCTATGCTAAGCCGGACGATACGGTCACTTTTAGGGTGACTTATGATGCTGCTCCGCAAATTGCGTATTCGGATTGTGTTGTTAACGAAGGCAGTTGTCAGTACGAAATTGTGGACGTTGATAACTGCGATAATAATTGCCGCAATGGGTTGATTGGCAAAGAAAAATGGAAGAATGCTTTTGCGATAGAGACTACTGGGTTTTCGACAAGACTCAGAGAGGTTAATGTATTTGGTTTGGGAAATAGTGAAGTACCACCGAAAGAGGATGCACGTATGGTAAAAGAGAATTACGTAGGTAAGGCTTTGACGGAGGTTGCAAAAATAAATCCATTGGATGCGACTTTTGCGCCTACGATGGTTGATGAAGTGTGGTCTACGCCAACGTCATATACTAAGAATGGTGATGATATAAAAATTAAGATAGAGCAATTATCGTCGGAGTCTAGGGTGCTTGTGCCATTTAATTTTGAGCATACTGCCAAAATTGATGGTTCGGATAGCGGAGATATGATTTTGTATGCAGGAGAGCCATCAAAAGTTAGGTATAGTATTGGTGCAAAATCGCGTTGGAACGCAACTTTGGGGGCGGAATATCTTACAAAGAGAGCAGGTAATGGAAAACGAAAAGTAGAGATTTGCTATGGTGATAATTGCGTCTATAGCGACTCTACGGATATATTATTTACTGGGGATCAGGGTTTGGCCGCTTGGGAGGAGCTTGATGGGCTTGAATCTAGTGTTTTAGCCCCAGATTATCCTGCTGGGACCAAGGTGACGGTGCGAGCCGCAGTGTACCCTAAGGATAGCATAGATGATACAGTCTGGGATTTATCGGGTGGCGGATGGGAAGAATATTGTTCTTCTGAGGATCTGGGGTGTTGGGCTTTCTCGGAACCAGTAACTTTTACTATAGCCAAGAAGCCTAGTTTTCAGGTATGGGGCGGAGATATATATGCTGGGGGAGCAGATACGCCTATAGCTTTGAAAAAAATAGGTGGTGATGAGCGGGCATTCGGCTCTTGGGGAGAGTTGGGGGTGTTTACTAGTGGAA
>JAZNGO010000051.1:0-1709 GCA_045576515.1 Candidatus Nanosyncoccus sp.
GAAGACTGCGAGAGGGACCATAATGATGGCTCTTGCCCTCACTACCACGCAGGTAACTACTACAACTGGTCTGCTGTGGTAGCAAGTAACAATACGGAAAGTATTACTACACAGTATGCCAATGTAGAGACTTCCATCTGCCCAGCGGGATGGAGGCTACCTAAGAATGCCAATGCAGAAAGTTATACTGATGGCAATGAACAAATCACTATGATTTCTAGCTACGATGGTATTCTAGGCGAATACGGCCAATATGGCCCTCCGGGTGGTTGTTACGATTATCTAGAAGGTGGCTTTAATGCTATTCGCACTAACCCCTTGTGGTTAGCTCGGTCCGGCTACGTCTACGATCGTTCGCTCAAAAATACCGGTGACTACGGTAGCTATTGGTCTAGTACGGTCAGCAATAGTAGCCGCGCATACCGGTTGTACTTCAATTCAGGTAGCGTGTACCCGGCCTACGGCGATGGTAGGAGCAACGGCTACTCTGTGCGCTGTATCGCCCAGTAGTGCACCTGTCTCCGTTTTCGGCTTGTCTTAAGTAGCTCGTTAGCGGAGACATTTTACTGGGGTATGGTTTTAACTTCTTTTGGTGGTTGTTTTATTAATATTTCTAACGCGTTAATGCTTGACGGTGATGCGTACGGACTGCTACAATGAAGGCAACAAAATATGTGAGGCGATGTTTTGGGTGAGGCTTGGAGCATATTTTCTAATCAAACCATAAACAAAAGGAGGAAAATGGTAAAAAAATCAATACTAAAAAGAATAAGCTACGCGGTCGTGGCTGTGGTGTTGGCTATAACGGCGGCGCCAATGGTACCAGCCAGCAAAGTATGGGCTGCACCAGCTGACCACTGCGCTACTACAGTGCATAGTCCGAGGCCTGGTTCTGAACAAGAAAATCATTCTCTTAGCATGTATTTAAGAGAATACCACGAAGCGGCATTATGCAACGATATGTCGGATGGGCGGGGGCTATCTGTAAGTAATAACAATGCAACTTTAGACCTTAATAGCTATACTTTAACTACTAATATAACTGCAGATAATGTAAATGTTACTATTACTGGCAGTGGCACAGTGAATGGTACACTCAGAACTAACGGTCGTAGGGGTAATTTTACTATTACTGGCGGTACATATAATAGTGACCCTAGTAATTATGTTCCAGAGGGCTATGTAGTAGTAGAAAATGACGGTAAATATACCGTGATGGTACGTCCCGAAATTACCGTAAATGATGTAGTAGCTCCAACTTCTATTTCTATAAAAGAAACCGAAACATACGATCTTGCAGACGAAATTGTTTTGGCTAACGGTGTGCAGGGTGAGATTACCGGAATCAGTTATGCATCTAGCGATAGCGATATTGCTGACATAGATGATAGAGTAGTAAATGGTGAAGCTGTAGGGAATACAGAGATAACTGCTACAGTAAATGTATTATCTTATGGCGTAACTACTACTATTACGAAGACTATCGCCGTGGAGGTAACTTCACTATTTAGCGATTTCACACTAAACGAAGAGACTAACGGCGTGATAAGTCTAAAAGAGGGTGAGGAAACGATGCTTAGCCTAAAGAGTGCAGAGACTGTAGATTCACTAGACAACGTGACTATAGACAGCGTACGCTTGGTAAGCGGCAATAATTTGATAAACGTAAGCAATAGAAGAAAAGCTGTATCGGCGAGAGCTAGAGTGGG
>JAZNGO010000052.1:0-11785 GCA_045576515.1 Candidatus Nanosyncoccus sp.
TATCTCTCTAGTAGCTGTAATAGTTATCTTATCTACTGTATCTAGTTCCGCTGTACCTGGCTCTACACTAGTAGCAGCCTTAGTAGCAGGCATTACTAAGTTACCTACTAGTACAGTAGCGGCAAGTATAGCTATAGTACCACTAGCTACTGTAGCAAACTTTTCTTTCTTACTTACTTTTGCATTATATCCTTCCGCACCTATATTAGTTTTCTTACGTCTTTGCTGTCTACGTACTAGCAGTGCTATCATAGCACTAAGTGCTAATGCTATTATTACTATAGGAAGTATAATACTAATAGTAGAACCTATTCCTCCATTATTATCATCATCATTACTTATAGTACCAGTACTAGGTACTGCTATATTTGTTTCTTCTCCAGATTCTGGAGTAGGTGTGACAGGACCCTCTGCGTCCTGTATGATGACTTCTATAGGTATGGTGGCCATATAGATAATTGTTCCTTTCTGGTGCTACTATATATTTTGTATAGTTTGCGGGTGGCACTCATCACTCTATCGAAGGGGGTCCGGAGCTTGGCAAAGCGAGGTGTAGCGCCAGCCACCCATGGCGATGGGCTGGCTGGACGCGCCCCGAGAGAGAGTGAGAGTGACAGGCCCTGCAAACATAAATACACAATCAGCACTCTTAATTAAGTTAATATTTAATGTACAAGATGACATTTTTATATACTCTTCATGTTTTATACAAAAATGGCACCGTAAGGGGTGCAAAACTTACCGCATAATCAAAGTTAATTAACTACGCAATAGGCACCTTACGGCGCCATCTTACATTACGTAGTCAATAACTTCTTTTATAAAAAGTACTTTGACTTTAACGATAAGTTTTGCATTTACCATTATACCACAAGCACCATCACCCATGCAATAGAAAAACTGTGGTAAAATTTACAACACTTTGCAATAATGATGTTTATGGTATAATAAAATCATGAATACTATATTGGCTTTAGATATTGGTACGGAGTTTGTAAAAGCAGTTCTGGCTCGCCCTACCAAGAAGGGCGACTTAGAGATTCTTGGCATAGGTAAATCCAAGCAGCGCGAAGGCAATATGCACGCTGGCGCCGTGGCAGACATCCCCGCCGTAGTTTCTACCTGCGAAAAAGCTTTAGTTCAGGTGGAGGAGCAGGCCGGTGAACGCGCTAGCCTTACCGTAGTGGGTATAGCTGGTGAGCTTATCAAGGGCAATACTACCACCGTGCGCTATAGCCGTAAAAACCCTAACAAGCCTATTACCGAAGCCGAAATGAACGATATCATTAGGAAAGTTCAAGAAAAGTCCGGCGAAGTAGCCCGCAAAACCGTAGCGCTAGAAACAGGCAACAAAAACGTAGAGGTTCGCCTAATAAATTCCGCTATAGTTTCCCTCACTATTGATGGCTATAAAATCTCCAATCCTATTGGCTTTAAGGGCTCCGATGTAGTAATACAGTTTTACACGGCGTTTGCTCCACTTATCCACGTGGCCGCCATCGAGAAAGTCTGCGCCGAGCTCAACCTAGACTTACTTACCGTAGCCGTTGAGCCTTTTGCGGTGTGCCGCGCTTGCCTAGGCGACGATTTAGATTCTAGTTTCTCTAGTGTGGTAATGGATATCGGCGGCGGTACTACCGATGTGGCTGTTATCGAGGACGGCGGCGTAGAGGGTACCAAAATGTTCTCTATCGGCGGCCGCAGCTTTACCCACCAAATAGCCGAGTCGCTAGGCGTAGATTTTGACACTGCCGAGCGTTACAAGCTAGATTTTGATACCGGCAAACTAGACGACCGTATCAAGGCCAAGGTAGAAACAGCCATTTCGCGCAATCTCAGCGTATGGCTCACCGGCGTAGAGATAGCTTTGGAAGATTTTAGCTCTATCGGCAGCCTCCCGCGCAATATCTTGCTATGTGGCGGCGGTGCTAGTCTTTCATCGCTTCAAGAAATTTTAGCTACTTCAGACTGGTACCAAGATTTGCCATTTTCACGCCGGCCTATTATTCATCTGCTAGATGCTGCTGAGCTTCCCAATCTTATCATTAAAGACGATCAAAAGCTAGACCATTCTTTTGCTACGGCCTTGGGGCTTTTGCGCGTAGGTGTAGACACTCTCGCCGGCGCCCCTGAAGAAAATAAGCTCCGCGCCAAGCTTGCCAAACTTTTACAAAACTAAAAAAGCTCCCGCCTCGAAAGGCGGGAGAGAGGATTACTCCCCTGTTGCATAGTCCGTAGCGAACAACATTGTGTCGTCGCTGCAATGGACATACATGCTCGTGTCACCGAGCTCAATTAGATAACCCGTGTGATTGTCAGGTTCGGCCCCGGCGCGCGCCGCCAAACAATTCTCGAAGTCGCGCATAAAGCCACGCGGCAACTTCGCCAGAATCTTGCCGGCGAACCGGGATCTTCTGTAACCGAAATAGGTTACCTCCATTCTCTCCTGGCCAAAGCTGAAGTCCATGCGGCTCAGCAACTCTTTCATCGTATCAATGTACAACATCTTGGCACTCCCCTCTCTATTATTTTTGTATCATTATGCCAACTTGCGATACTACCTCCATTATATCACACTTATGTTAAAAAGTCAATAGCATAAGCATATTTTACACCAAAAAATCAAGTTTTTTACTCTAATATAGCCTTAATCCGGCGCACCAGAAGAAAATAAATTAAAAGCCAAGCTCGCTAAGCTCTTACAAAACTAGCACAGCAAAAAGCCACCGTGCGGTGGCTTAGATGATATTTTTGATAACAATTGTACAAGAATATATGTTGGGATATTTGTGTCTAGCATCTGATTCGAGCTGCCTTCTTAATCTTTCTATGTATTCCTTTTTTTCTTCGTTCCTGCAAGAAATATCCTCAACCGGCTTATCAGAATGAAAGTAACTGTTTGCCTCTATCTCGACAGAACTGCCATCTCTATTGGTGCCATAAATCCCATAATACACCATGTAGTCATACTGTTCTACCATAAAGTACACCCCCTTTCTCTCTATATTATACCACAAATACAGTAAAAAGCCACCTTACGGTGGCTTTGAAGCGTGGGTTAGTCTATCGGGCTCATGCCCTTGATTTCTACAAAGATTGCATCTGTCGGGACATTCAAGCCTGCAACGGCCAAAACCCTCGAAATATATTCCCTTATGGCATTTGCCGCACAAATTATTACAGCCTCCGGTTCCAACACTTCTATCTCCGGGGAACAGTGATGCATATATCCGTAGCTCCCATCACCAGATATAGTGATAGATACGTTCCGCCCGGCAACTGTTCTATCTATGGAATACGAATACCATATAGAGAAACTTTTTCCATCTAACATAAAAGTACACCCCCTTTCTACTCTAATTATATCACACTTACGTTAAAAAGTCAAGTTTTACTCTAGTATCGCCTTAATTCTGCGCACGCCGGCAGAGGAAGACTCTTCTTTTTTAATCTTAAAATGCCCTAGCACCCCAGTATGTTCTACGTGTGGGCCACCACAAACTTCGCGAGAAATTGGGCTATCAAAATCCCCAATCGTATAGACTTTTAGAATGTCTGGATATTTATCCCAAAACTGCCCATGTGCATGCAAAGTGTCACGTGCGTAAGTTTTCTCATATTCATCAAACACTACCGGTAAATCCGCAGAAATCCATTCGTTTACCTGCGCCTCTACTGCAGACTTTTCCTCTGGAGTCATCTTATGGTCTAGGTTAAAATCAAACCTTACCCTATCTGCCGTAATATTGGAACCCTTCTGTACTATGTCTGGGCTAATCAGCTTTTGTAGGGCCGCGAGTAGTAAGTGGCACGCCGTATGGTATTTTACTGTTTGTTCGCCGTGGTCTTCTAGGCCGCCCTTGAACATACCTTTGCTGGCAGTCTGGCTACGCTCGCGTTGCTCGGTGAGAGCCGCTTCAAACTCCTTCACATATTCTGGCGTGAGCTCTATCCCCTCGCGGTAACATTCCTCTACTGACAATTCTAACGGGAACCCGTAGGTATCCTGAAGTCAGAAAAGGTCCTGTCCAGATAGAGCGCGGGTGGCATCAATATCCTGGCGAAGGGGGGTCCGGAGGTTGGCAAACCGAGGAGTAGCGCCAGCCGCCCGTGGCAGACCGCCCCTTGGGACGCGGACGACTTCAGTCGACGGGCCGGCTGGACGCGCCCCCGAGCGGGATGTTGATGCCAGGCCCCGCGCCATCTTATGCAACTCTTTCAGCCCTTTATTCAAAGTTTTCCGGAAACTTTCCTCTTCTCTAAGCAGCGTAGCTAGCGCACTTTCGCGGTGAGTCAAAATAGCATCCGGCAAATCTTTGTAATTTTCTGCTACTATCGGCACTATCTCGGCCAAGAAATTTGCCGATATTCCTAGGTCTAGCGCACGCAGTATCGCACGGCGGATTAGCCGCCGCATTGCATAGCCTTGAGTTTTATTAGAAGGCGCTAACCCTTGTGCAGCTAGTAAATACGCTCCACGAATATGGTCGGCTATTACGCGCATCTCATCGGTGTTGTTCTCGTAATTTTTACCGGAAATCTCCTCGAGTTTGGCAATTATCGGCTGCATCAAAGAAATCTTAAATACATCAAACGACCCAATCGCTGCCGCCGCTATGCGCTCTAGCCCGCCACCAAAGTCTACATTCTTTTTTGCTAGTTCAGAAAATGTGCCATCTTCATTGCGACGGTATTGCATAAACACTTGGTTGCCTATCTCCATAAACCGCGCACCATCGCTAGCCGGATGAGCCAAACCATATTTAGCTTCATCTTGCAGCTCCTCACCAAAATCATAAAACACTTCGCTATCTGGCCCGCACGGGTCGCCAATAGGCGTGGTGTCTATGCCACCCCCACGGCTCCACCAGTTTTCCTTATCGTCGTAGAAAAATATTCGTTCGCCCGGCTTGATTCCGCGTGTGTCACCGGCTTCTGCCGAGCCTATCTCAGCGATTTTGGCTTCTACGCCAGCTTCAGTAAATACTTTCTGCCAAATCTCTGCCGCCTCAGTATCGCGCGGAATGCCGTATTCTTCATTGCCAATAAAGCAGGTTACATATATTTTGCTGGCCTCTAGCCCCACTTCGCGCGTCAAAAACTCAAAAAAGTTCCGAATCTGTTCTTCTTTGAAATAATCCCCCAGCGACCAGTTCCCTAGCATCTCAAATACTGTAGTGTGTCGCGGGTCGCCTACATCGTCTATGTCTTGCAAACGTAGGCACGGCTGCGAATCGCATAGCCGGGTGCCCTCTGGATGTTCCTTGCCTAGTAGATACGGTAAAAGTGGCTGCATTCCAGAGCCAGTAAATAAGGTAGTAGGGTCATTTTCTAGTACCAGCGGTGCCGGCTGAATAATCTTGTGCCCATTTTTAACCTGAAAATCCAAAAACTTTTGCCTAATTTCGTTCGCATTCATACGAAAATTATAACATTTCTTGCAATTGTAGTAAACCTGTGCTATTATAGACATAAGTATAATAAAAGGAAAACTATGGCACAAGCAAAAAAGAAAACATCAACCAAAACCGCCAAAAAGTCTTGCAGCTGCAAGTCTCAAAAATGTAGCAAAAAAGGCCTCTGCTACGAAAAATATAAGGGCGGCCAAAAGTCCAATATGTTCTTTGTCATCTCTATGAGCGTATTGGCAGCTACTTTACTTTTTGCCGACCTCATTATGATTGCCGCTTAAGTATTTAGCGTATAGATAACCCACCTCTGCACACCAAAGGTGGGTTTTACTTGACAAGTTATTCCTCTTGTGCTATAATAAAGATATAGCCCGATAGCGGGAAAAATCTTAACTGTGTATTGTCCATATAGATACTACATAATTCACTAGCATCAAGGAACATTAAGGCATAAATCTACCGAAGGTAGATTTTGCCGCCGGAGGGGCAAAGCGTGTGGTATAATCTTCGATTACCGCATCGCGAAGCTTTCGAAATGCAGTGAATTATGTAGCAATACGATGCACTATGCTATTATTCCGCCACCAAGGCATATTTCGCCATCGTATATTACGGCAGACTGCCCCGCCGCCGGGCGTTTGATTTTGTTTTCAAATTCTAGCACCGCGCTATCATTCTCGCCGACCACTAACTTAGCCGGCACTAGTGGTGCCCGATGGCGCAAGCGCACGTCAACACGGACGGGTGACGCCACTGGGGGGACCCCCGCCAAGCATGACGATGGATCGGCTGGACGCGCCCCCGAGCGGGATTGTGATGCCAGGCCCTGCGCAGAATCTCTTATAACGACATCTTTCAATGCTAGTCTATCCGTCCAAATATGCTCATCATTTAAGTTTTTAGACACATATACAACATTTTTTGCTATATCTTTTGCCACCACATAGTACGGCAGCCCATCGTTTACCTCGCCTGCTACGCCACTTAGATATAGCCCATGCCTCTGCCCTATAGTGTAAAACACTGCACCTTCGTGATAGCCCAGCACTCGCTCAGTTTCCACTTCGCGAATTTCCCCAGGCTCTATATCTATGTATTCTTTGAGAAAATCTTTCATCCCTACTTCCCCTACAAAACACACTCCCATGGACTCTTTTTTGTAGGCATTATGTAGCCCCCGCTCCTCGGCTAGCTTTTTCACATCTGGTTTTAGCATGTCGCCTATTGGGAATAACGTGTGCGCCAACGCCTCGCTAGAAATGCGGTAAAGGAAATAAGTTTGGTCTTTGTTTTCATCCGTGGCCCTCGCAAGTTCAACATTGCTAGCGCGGGTGGCATCACTGTCCCGGCGAAGGGGGGTCCGGAGGTTGGCAAACCGAGGTGTAGCGCGCGAGCCCCGTGGCAGACCGCCCCTTGGGACGCGGACGACTTCAGTCGACGGGAGCGAGCGACGCGCCCCCGAGCGGGATTGTGATGCCAGGCCCTGCGCGTTGGCACTAGGTTTGATTCGCGCATAATGCCCAGTAGCAATATAATCCGCTCCTTGTTCCATGGATTTTTCATAGAACAGCTTGAATTTTATCTCTTGATTGCACATTATATCTGGGTTTGGTGTGTTACCCTTTTTAAACTCAGTCAACATATAATCCACCACTTTTTCATGGTATTCTCTTTCAAAATCAAATACTCTAAAATCTATCCCTAGCTTTACGGCTACGCGCTTAGCATCGGCTAGGTCCTCTGCCCAGGGACATTTCATACCGGGTAGGTCTTCAGACCAGTTTTTCATATATACCCCCACTACATTGTAACCTTGCTCCTTTAGAAGCAAAGCCGACACGCTAGAGTCCACTCCCCCGCTCATGCCCAGATATACAGTTTTCATAAACATATTATAACATATTTTTGTAAAAATGGAAAAAGGGGACCGTAAGGTCCCCTTCCCTCTATAGAGGGCGAATTATTTGACTCTTACTATGCAGTATAAACTACCATCCTCAAGTACATAATAGTACTGAGTTGTACCGTTTATTTCAACGGTGTAGCTTTCTGCTACTTTGTTTTCGTCAAATAATGTGGAGGGGCTGACTTCGTCTCTGGTGGCTTTGGGCGGCACGTTGGTAGAGGCGCTGTCGCTCGGCTTTTGTCCGAGTTTGGCCAGATAGAGATCTACGGCTTCGGGCAGAGTAGCGGCTTGTACGGCGATAGAGTAATTTTCTACATTACAAATCGCGTACCCTTGTACTAAGCCAGCATTGCCTTTGAGACACATCACGTAGGATGCTTCGCCGCCGATGTTGGCCGGCAGGGGGAATGTAGCTTGATATTTTTGTGCCGCTACTAATTGCTCTACGGCTGCCTGTGCGGAACTTTCTTCGGCGCCTACTATCGCGTGCTCGGTCATTTTGCCAGAACTAATGTCAATAGTGAGCCAACCGAGGTTGGATTCAGCTTTGTTGGCGGCTGTGAGGCCGGTGTAGAACACTATTTGATCGTCTAATACCGTGCTAGAGTAGCCGTAGAAGTTGGCAAACTCGCCGTCTTCATTGTTCTTTTTCTCGTCGCGGTATGAGTAGGATGTCCTCCACACGCCAGTTTGGCCGATCCAGGAGTTCCACCATCCTTTTTCGTAGGAATAGTGCCACTTGGCTATTTGCATGAGGTAGCCCAGTGAGAACACATGGTCTATCCATTCGGGAGCGTTGTCGATGGAATATTCTTCCGATTCGCCACTTTGAGCATTGGTTAAGATGAAGCTCTCAATGGTCATTACACCCCATGTTCCGCGGGTAGGACGTTTTACGCCGGTTACCCAGTAGGGAGTGCCTTCCTCATCTATTTCTAAGAAAGATGAGTCGAAGATGTACGTGGCGTATTGGCTGCGAAGATGTCTTCTGAGGTCGTCGCTCCAGAAGGCGCCCGGTGAGTACTTGATGGGTGTATCAAGCTCTACCAGGGTAGCTGCCTGAGTGACGACTCCGTTTTCGGGAGTACAACTCACCAACACGTAGCCCGGGATGCCCGAAGAACTCCCTTTCCAGTATTTCCAGACGTCGGCGTAGTCAATGGTAGACAGCCGATAGTATTGCCCCTGATATCTGATGAGATTGTATTCGTCATCTACATCATACCAGGAGGCATTGTCGAGCCCGGCGATTTTCTTGTCGCCAAGTGTGATAGCCGTATCCATATCTACCAGGGGTAGATCGGATTGGGCATCAGTGTTAGCTAGATCAGGGAAGGCTTCACTTATGCTGGTTTCGGCCTTTTCTACGTCTGCTACAGCGTATGCTGCGCTGGAGTGAAAGAAGTCTGACGAAATGAACGCCAAGATAATGATGATCGCCAGTAACCCTGCGGTCGCTATCCAGGCTCCGACGCAGACTTTGCCGTGGAACTCTTCTTTGTCTTCATCTCCCCACCTCCAAGATGCGGCGATCCCAACCTTGATGAATTCTACCGCGGCGAAGGTGAGTGCTACGAAGAAAATAAACCACCAAAAGCCGGGGCTTCCGAGGTTGAGCGCGGGCAGACATAGGTAGTACAACACTGCTGCAACTCCAGCGGTAACGCAGGATGTTGATATCAGCGATTTGATCTTTTTGGATTTCTCCATGAAATCCCCTCCTTTTTAATATTCTCCCAGTTTTAATAGCACTGAGCAACTATCACTTAATTATACCACACTTTTGCTTATTTGTCTAGTTTTGGCAGTGTATTTATACTATGGCACCTCTGTATTTCGGCGGCCATCACCTCATTTATTGCCCGCGCTGCAGCGTGGATTTGTTCTTCATCATTGGTTTCGCCCAAAGTTAGCCTTAGAGAGCCATTTATTTGGGCATCGGTGAGCCCTATCGCCTCTAGCACATGTGATTTTTGCCCTTTAGAAGCGGCACAAGCCGCACCGGTAGCTACATATATTTCCCTGTCTTCTAGAAGATATATTAGCCGTTCTGCATCTACCCCTTCGTAGCATACTACCACAAAGTTATCCAAGGTATGTTTTTTATTTATCAGCTCATACCCCTGTAGTTCTTTTAGCAATATTTGTTTCCATTTGGCATATTTCTTGCGGTTGCCATTTAAATGCTCTTTTGCTTCTTTTACAGCCGTGGCAAACCCTACTACTCCCGGCACATTCTCGGTGCCACTTCTAAGGCCCTTTTCCTGGCCGCCGCCTACCGTTAACGGAGCTAGCTTTACATCGTGCCCTACGTATAGCGCGCCCACGCCTTTTGGACCGTAAACTTTCGCTGCATTTATGGTGAGCATATCTACCCCAAGCCGCGCCACATTAATATCTAGCAAATTCAGTGCCTGTGATGCATCTGAATGTAAGTATAGCGGCCACTTTATCCCCCGCTTGTAGCGCTCTATTTTTACGGCTTTAATTATTGCTGCTATCTCTGCCAGGGGCTGTATTACCCCGAGCTCATTATTAGCAAGTGATACCGATACCAGCATGATGTCATCTGTAATTTTGGCTTTCAAATCTTCCAAATCTATTAGCCCGCTCGGCAGTACTTTTATGGCTTCACCACCATGCTGCTGTGCTACCACCCTAATAGAATCATGTTCGGTCTCAAGATATAATACCTCACCCTTACCATGATTGCGCTGTGCCAGTACGGTAAAAGCCAAATTATTCGCCTCAGTTGCCCCAGCGGTGATAATAATATCATTTCCCTTAGCGCCAATCGCATGCGCAATTACGTCTTTGGCCGCTTCGTATTCTGCCGCTACTTTTTTGGCCGGCAAATACGCTGCAGATGGATTAAAAAACTCACGCCCAAAATACGGCTCCATCGCCTGGAGTACTTTTCTAGATACTGGTGTCGCCGCCGCATGGTCTAGGTAAATCATATACATATTATAACATTATTTTGTAGTTTACCAAAATACCCCCTCTCGTAAGAGGAGGTATAGTGTGCAGAGTTCTGTACGGTAGATTTAGCTATTTGGAACTTCCGGTCCGTCGTCTGCACTCTCAGACTCATCTGAGGGCTCTGTTATACCAAATGCTCTAAGAAATGCGTCAAACGGACTATTTGAAAAACCGCCAGGATAAGCGCTGTAGCCAGGAACAATCAAAGTGCTCGCCATGAGACCAAACAGCATCGTCGTAGATATAACTTTTTTCTCGTAGATATGCTGTAAGATGAGGCTATTGAACCCTCGCCTTAGACCGTCGCCCTTATCATGAATGAGGGTATACATCAGGGCCACAAGCCCATCCTCATCAAGCGGCCCTATAAGCTCTCTTGCCCTGCGTCTATTCTCAATAGTATAGCTACCGGACATAATCTCAGACAGCATTACTGCCCTGGGATTAGGCTTTACCGTATTTACACCTTTAGCTAAAAGCGCAAGGCCCATTAGGTCGTAAGCTTCGCATCGTGTAGCCAGTCTTTCAATCAAAAGAGTGGCCATCTCGTCGGTGAGTTTACTAGCATGAGCCAACGCCGATGCAATACCAAGCAGGACTGACGCCAAGTGCGCTACTGACGGTGTATACGGATAACGGCAGCTGGTATCAAGCCCGGCCGCGTCCATTAGCTCCTTCACCTCTTGTACTTCGTTGTTCTGACACAACTCGATAATTTCTAGTACTGAAATTTGCATACATATTCCCCCTAAAATAAAGATACAAGGCCGAAGCCCATACCTTAATTATATCACACATACGCAAAAAAGTCAATCTTAACAGGGGTGGAATTGTGCAACGACATTACCCAAAAGTAACTCTACCCTACTCTTAATTTTTATGCTACAATAAATTAGTAATAAGGAGGTACTGGTGAAAAAGTGTTTTGATGCCGAAAAATATTTAAAAATCCAGAAGAAGAAAATCAAAGAACGTATTAAAATGTTCGACAAGCTCTACCTAGAGTTTGGAGGCAAGCTGATAGACGACCAACATGCAGCTCGCACTCTCCCCGGATTTCTACCCGACCTCAAAATTCGTCTCTTGCAAGAATTCAAAGATGACGCTGAGGTTATTTTGTGCGTCAATGCCAACGCTATAGAGCATTCCAAGATTCGTGCCGACCATATGATTTCTTATGACACGGAAGTCTTGCGCCTGATTGAATTTTTGCGCAGCAAAGGCATTACGGTAAATTCCGTGGTAATTACGCTTTTCGATGGCCAGAAAAAAGCCAAAGATTTTGCCAAAAAACTAGAAGATTACCGCATTACGCCGTATTTTCACACTTTCACCAAGGGCTACCCCACCGATGTAGACACTATCGTATCAGATGAAGGCTACGGCGCAAACCCTTTTGTCAAAACTACCAAGCCCCTAGTAGTAGTGTCTGCTCCCGGCCCATGCTCAGGTAAGTTAGCTACTGCACTTTCGCAACTTTACCACG
>JAZNGO010000053.1:0-13976 GCA_045576515.1 Candidatus Nanosyncoccus sp.
GCGCCGTAAGGCTGGCTTCCCTCCTTATAGATTTATTATGAAGCTAGATATTACTATGAAAACAGAGGCCACCGTACTAAAAAAAGTGCAACAAGCCGTGCAAAATCTCGCAAAAAGCCCAAAAGTCACGGTATCTCCCCCGATGCCGGCCTTTCATGAGCATACCAGTAGGGGCTATACCTGGCAAATAGTGGTGCGAGCACGCTCCCGTAAGGCACTTATAGAGGCGTGCCGGGGGCTAGACCCAAATTTCCGTATAGCGCTAGACCCGCCTGGTTTGCTTTAACTAAGGATAATGTTCCTCGATTACGATGAGCTACATGGCACGCTATCTTCTCTGTTATTTTACGAAATATTCATTCTGTGATATAATGGGCTTATGAAAATAATCACTACGCCAGATGCTAGACTTCGCGAAAAATCCGAAAAAGTTCGGCAGATTGATGATGAAATCCATGAGATTATTGAAAATATGCGCAAGCTTTCCCTGGACTGGGAGAAGGCTCACCCCTATGAGCTGTCCGCGGCGATGGCGGCACCTCAGATGGGTGTAAATAAGCGCATTATTATAGTGCGTGATGATATGGCAGATAAGGAAAATGCTACTTTTACTGCATTAATTAATCCAGAGGTTATTAAGGCCGAAGGCAAAGTAAAGACAGATTTTGAGGGGTGCTTGTCTGTACCAAAAATCTACGGTAAGGTACCTAGGGCCAGCAAAGTACGCGTAAAAGCCAAGCTAGAGGACGGTACAGAGGTGCGCATTAAGGCTACAGATGAGCTAGCCCGTACGTTACTACACGAAATAGACCACCTGGATGGCGTACTTTTTATAGATCACATTAAGGGTGTGAAAGATGCTTTTTTTGAGATGGACGATAAAGGTGAGCTTTCCCCTGTAGATTACGATACCAAGATAGCTAATAACAAGAAGTTGTTCCCCGATGAATAAGCTATTATTCCTGGGTAATGGCCCCTTGGCAGAGGCGGCTCTAGGGGTGCTAGAGCAGAATTTTGAGGTGATATTCCATGCGCGCGACAAAGCCGACCTCGAGGAGGTGAAGCGGCTCAAGCGTGAGTGCCCAGAGGCGCACGGGGTGCTGGCTAGTTTTGGAGTAATGATAAAAAACGATGTATTAGAGCTATTTGAGCCAGAGGGGATACTAAATATTCATCCTTCCCTACTTCCTCTCTACAGAGGCCCTTCCCCTATAGAAAGCGCTATACTAGCTGGCGATACGAAGTTTTCTGTGTCTATTATGAAACTAGTAAAAGCAATGGATGCCGGCCCAATATACTGGCAAGAAACCTTGGTAGATTTACCTCTAGATAAGGCTGCGATATATCAGGGATTAGCAGAGGCGGGGGCTGAGTGGATTTCTACTCATATAGATAGCTTACCTACCCCTGCTAAGCAAGATGGTACCAAGGCTACCTATACTAGCAAACTAAGCAAAGCTATAGGGGTACTGCACCCAGACACGGAGAGCGCTGAGGCGGTTTACCGCAAAATAGTGGCTTTTCAAGGGTTCCCCAAGGCAAAATATGCCTTCTACGGCAAAAATTGCGCTATATTAGCAGCGCATATACCAAGGCCGGGTGAGACGGCCCTTTTACCGCTAAAATGCGCTGATGGGGCTATACTTGCCGTAGACAGGCTACAACCAGATGGCAAAAAGCCAATGGATGCTAAAAGCTTTATCAACGGCTACGCTAAGCATTAGTTGTAGCTATATAGCGAGGCTATGCGCCAACCAAACGATCGTGATTGGCGCGGATTTCTTCTTTCATTTCGTTGATAGTGCGATTTACGATGTCGCGGTAATCTGGGCGGTTGATTTCTAACCATTTGGCAGCCTCGGCTTGGTCTGTAATTTGGTCGAACTGATTAAGCTGTACTTCGGTAAGGCCTTTGGCGATGCGCTCACCTATGCGAACTTCTAGCTCTTCCTGAACATACTCTAAAAAAGCTTTCTTTTGGTCTTCCGGCATGGCCGAAAGCCCCATCTCTTGCAAAAAATTCTCGTCAAATTCCATGATTAATACTCCTTATGGTTATATTGTAGCCTAAGGATGGTAATTTTGCAAGCTACAGGGTGCGCTTTTTGACTTCGCGGGTAAAGAATTTGAGCCGATCGCCGACCTGGAGATCTATTTTAGACTTGGTAGCTAGTGCTAGGCCACCGGTTTCACCGGCGGTAAGATTATCTACGTCCATTTTTTCTTTTTGTACAGAAGTGACTTCGGCCTCGCCGAGATATTCTTTACTACGCACTACGCGTACAAAGAACCCAGGCTTCACGTTGCCTTTGAGCATTTCCCCGCCGGCAATGATACTAGTTTTTTCGGTGCGGAATACACCAAGCACTTTCATTTCGCCCTTATCTTCTTCTATAATTTCAGCATCTAGGAGGTTTTCCATCTCGCGCTTGGCATCATCTAAGAGCTCGTATATTACACGGTAAGTGCGGATAGGGACGCTGTCGCGCGCAGCCATCTTGGAAATATTTATAGGCACAGATACATTAAAGCCGTATATTACGGTATTACCACCGGCGGCCATGTAAACATCGTTTTCGTTGATATCGCCTACGCCGGTAGATACGATATTGAGAGTGATTTCACCCTTGGTGTCTATGAGCTTGAGGCTATCTACTACAGAGGTAACAGAACCAAGCACGTCGCCCTTGATGATGACATTGAAAGTCTTGGAATTATCAGCTACATTCATCATGCGCAAGAGGTCGCTGCTGGTAACATTGGCGCTGGCGGATTCGTTGGCAATGGCCTGCGCATTGAGAAGAGCCATTTTGCGGGCAGTTTTTTCATCTTGAACTTCGGTGAACCGGTCACCAAAATTAGGTAACTCTTTAAAGCCAGTAATAGTAACAGGTGTAGACGGAGTGGCTTTACCCTTGGGCTTGCCTTGCCAATCTAGCATAGTGCGAACTTTGCCGTAGGCAGAGCCGGCCACTATGAATTCGCCGGTTTTTAGTTCCCCGCCAGTAACAAGTAGGTTTACCACCGAACCTTTGCCTACTTCCATGTGAGACTCTATTACTAGCCCTTCGGCTGGGATGTCTATATCGGCTTTGAGCTCTTCGATATCTGCAGTGAGAAGAATCATGTCTAGGAGCTTGTCTAGATTTTGGTTCATTTTGGCGGAAATAGGCACCATTACGATATCGCCACCCCATTCTTCTGGCTGGAGGCCGTGCTGGCTGAGATCTGCCATGGTGCGCGGAATATCAGCACCCTCGCGGTCTATTTTGTTGATGGCTACTATGATTTTGGCGTTGGCAGACTTAGCGAAGTTAATAGCCTCTACTGTTTGTGGCTTTACGCCATCGTCTGCTGCTACTACTATCACTACGATATCTGTAAGCATGGCGCCGTGTTGGCGAATAGCTGCAAAGGCTTCGTGGCCTGGGGTATCTAGAAAAGTAATTAGCCTACCATCGTGCCTCAGCTGATAGGCCGAAATATGCTGAGTAATACCGCCGGCTTCGTCTTCTACGGTCTTTTTATGGAGCAAAGTATCTAGGAGGGTGGTTTTGCCGTGGTCTACATGCCCCATTACTGCTACTACTGGTGGGCGGGATACGGCTTTATCTGACAATTCGCGGCGGAAATCTGAGGTTTGGGTGGAGGTGTTTTTGCGCTCTAGCTTTACGTTTTTGAGGCCAAGCTCATCTAGAATAATACTGGCGGTTTCGTAATCTAGGCGTTGATTTATGGTAGCAACTATGCCATTTTTAAATAGTGTGCCAATAAGCTCGGTCACAGAAAGGCCGAGTGCCTGAGACAGCTCATCTACGGTGATAGAACCAGCAATTTGAATAGTCTTTTCTTCCATAACTCTCCTTTCTGTTTTATTTTGAATCAAAGAAAATTATATTAAAATTAGTTAATCTCACTTAATTTTATCACATTTTTGAAAAATATGCTATAATAGTGGTATTCCCCTGTAGCTCAATGGTGGAGCAAGAAGCTGTTAACTTCGAGGTTGCCAGTTCGAGTCTGGCCGGGGGAGCCAAAGATGAGTGCATAACCCCCCTTATGCACTCATTTTTTCATACAAGTATTACTATGTTGGAAAATGCCGCCCTAGAGGGCGGCAATTGTGAGAAGCCTACTCGGCTTCTGCGCAGAATATCCAGTGTGCTTTAAAGCTATCACCATAAGATGGTTCAAAGAAACTTATTCTCCAACCAGAGCCTTCATAGGCCGGTTCAATGTCTAGCCAATGATATTTGAAGAAATCTTCGGTGGGGATGCTTGTCCCATCGGATTGCATTTTTTCGGTGGCCCTAGAGATAACTTCATCTTGGTAGATTGTTATGGGGTATTCGCTAAATCTCTCGGCCAGTATCTCGTTGATGGTTTCGTATACTTCGCTTGGTATGGTGTCTGCTAGATGTTTTCTCTGTGCTTCTTTTGGGGTAATGGGTGCTACGCTCATATAGTTTCCCTCCTAGTAAAAAATTTTGGCTAATGGCGTCTATTATATTATACATTAGTTTTGGTGTTTTGTCAATGTAGGACTCAAAGAAAAGGGCCGAGTTGTTGCTCGACCCGGAGTGTACAGCATGTCATGAAGCTTCTGTATATAGTGATTATTGCGGTGGAATTATTGCTGGTCGCGTTTGATTCTTTTTGCGATATAAATCGTGTACACAGCCAGCAATGCCATAATGGTGATTTCTGCGACGATGGCCGTGGCAGCGCTTGTTCTCTCAGATACATTGGCACCGGTATCTGGGGTGGCTACGGTACGAGAAGCGATAGCGTAGTTGGAGAAGCTAGATGTCTTAAAGGTGATAGTGTGTGCCACTGGGTCGTAGGTGGTAGGTATTACTTCGTAGGAGCCATCGTGTTTTTGGTGCACTATTACTACTTCGTTGCCATCTACACCTTCTTCGAGCTTTAATGTAATGGTAGCTTCACCATCTAGCTCATCGATTTGTTCATCCCAGGTATCAGTTTCGGTGCCCTTGTATAAGGTCTTGAAGAGTGAGATATCTAGGTAAGTAGAAATATTGTAGCCATCGGCAGCGTCCTCAAACCCTTCAATATCCTCACCATCTAGATCTACATCTTTAACTTCTAGCTTGGCAGTACCGTAGTCTATGGCGGATTCGCCATCATCTATAGTAATAGAGCCAGATTCTATAGCTTCTGCCTCTGCATCTACTTTGTCTTCTACTTCTACCACATCGGCTACAAAGTAAGCTGCGCCAGCTGGTACGGTAAAGGCAAACTCGCCTACGCCCTCATCTGTAGTAGTGAGTTCGGCTACATTTACGTTTGTTACTTGGTACCCACGGTCTGGAATTACGCGCATAGTTACACGCGCACCGGCCGGTACCACCAAAGAGCCGTCATCATATTCTACGGAGCCATCATGGCTGTATTCTAGATACGGAATATGGCAGGCATCTTCGGCTAGGGTAGCCTCATCACAAGCATAATCTATACCGCCTACAGTATAGGCTACGCCGGCTAACGCTAGTGAGGAGTGGCCAATATAGTCGTAGCCACGAATTTTGTTACCATTTTCATCTAGAATGTATTCACCAGATGGGTCACGCATAAATTCTTGGGCAGGGTCGGCAGTCCAAAGGAAGTTGCCGATAAACATTTGTCCGCCGCTTGCTACATCTACGGTGATATTGTAGGTATCATCTTCGGCTTTTGGCACTGTCAAATCTATACCTACTTCTTGATGGTCGTAGTGAGCTAGCCAAGATTCTTTATTATCGTAGTCGATATATTCGGACACCACGTACGGCGTGCCATTAACTACTATATTATTGACAAGTTTGAGGTGCCAAAGGGTAGAAATGTGTAACTTGATAGTGGTGTCAGCATCTTCGCCATCATATTGATAGGTGAGCTCGTTGCAAATAAACGCTCCGGTTTCTTGATCATATTTTTTGCCTTCTGGGCGAAGGTCGATAGGAAAGCCATCGTTTATTGCAAAGTGAGCCTCATCGTAAGTATCTGCATAGTAAATAGTTTCTGTGGATTCTTCGCCGGTGGCTTCGTTGTAATATGGTCTTTCATAGGAACCGTTGCCACCATTAACACATAGCGTGGCGGTTTTGTTGCCAACTGGCTGAGGGTTTTCATCATCATGGCCCCCATCGTCTCTAAAGGAAAATTCAATTTCGTAGCCTCGGTAGCCATCCCCATATGCATCTGCTGTTTGCAGGCCGGACCATGTGTAAGAATTGTTAGTGAGCTCTATAAGTTGTCCATTTATCCGTGCTTCTGCTTGGTAATTCTCATTGGGGTAAGCAGTGAAAGTAAGTGAATTGCTTTTAGTATAGAGTACCTGCATGTCGCCAAAATGGCCATCGCCATAGTTGTGATTTTGTTCTACATCTTTAACTGGGTTGATAGCATCGGTCACAGAAACTTCCCCGCCATTGTAGCTAGCGGTAATATTAGCGTCTTCTATAGTTATGCCGGTAGCGTTACGCATATTCATTTTTGCGTAAGAGCCTTGATTGTCTATAGCGCGGGCTTTTATTATAGGGATAAAGCTGGCGAGCACCAGCACACAAGCTGCACTAAAAAGCATAGTTTTACGACCATGTTTTTGTAGATTGGTTTTAAGTTTTGTCACTTTCACTTTTTTCTCCTTGCTTATGTTTATTATAGCACATGCTTTATAAAATTGTTCAAAAAATGAGTAGCAATATAATGGTAATATTGCTACTCGTTAAATCTCGATGTCTGTTTTCAATTACAATATTTGGACGCGCCTAAATAGAGTAATCGAAAAACTTATGTTCTTTTTTCTGCTGACTGTAATCCATTTTATTCTCCTGCTTACATTACTTATAGTAGCAGGCGAAGCTTAAGGTAAAATTAAAACATGCTATTAACTAAATAGGACTTTAAAAAAGCCTAGTGATACGGCGAGCATGATAAGCCCAGCTACAAGTACGCCGGCCATTATAGATATGACGGTTTTCTTGAAATCGAGATTTAGGATGCTAGCCGCTAGCGTGCCGGTCCAGGCACCAGTACCGGGCAATGGTATAGCCACGAAAAGGAACAGCGCAAAATAGGTGCCGTAATTCCCTGCTTTTTTGAGGAGTTTATTGCCGGCTTTTTCACCTTTTTTGAGGCAAAAATTGCAGAATTGATTGAGCGGCTTCCATTTTTTCTTGGCGCCCCATTCTAAGAATTTACGAGCGAAGAAATAGATAAATGGTATAGGTATCATATTGCCGATAATAGCAATAATCAGCACCAGCCATTCCGGCAAGCCCAAATCCATACCGATAGCTACCGGAATAGCGCCGCGAAGCTCGATAAGAGGTATCATAGATATAATAAGTACTACTAGTATTTTCCAAAACATAACATTATTCTATCATATTTATTTTGCTACGCTTTTTAAATCTTGTAGCTCAAAGCGGTATTTTTGCTGGATATCGGGATATTTAGCGTGATCTACCTCCTCTAGAAACATTCTATATGGCCGACACCAAAGGCGCGCGTCGCCATATAGGGCGCGGTAGGTTACCATTTTTTCTTTGGTTTCACTGTGGTAGGCTATGTCTTCTACCATATATAAATCGCCCTTAAAATGGCGGTAGATGCCGTGGATTTTTACTCTTGCCATTCTTCGAACTCTTCCTCTTGGCAAAATGGGCAGAGGTGTATAGCTTCATCTTCTGGTGAGAGTGGAGCTCCACAGATGTCGCATCTTGCGGTCATTTTTTGCCTTTCTTGGCCTTCTCTTGGTGCTCTAATTTTTTGAAGGCAACTTTGCCGACCAAGGTTTGAGGTAGCTTATCGCGGAATTCATAAGATGCTGGTAAGGCATAAATAGGGACATTGCGCTCTAGTAGCTCGCGGATTTCACGCTCTATTTTTTTGCCCGCTTTGTAGCCAGGCTTTAATACTATGAAGGCTTTAGGCACTTGGCCTTTGTAGTGGTGGTCTATACCTATAACGGTAGAGGTGAGCACACCTTCATGTGAATTGATAATAGACTCTAGGTGAGTAGGATAAATATTGTACCCTGAGGAGACAATAATGCGCTTGAGGCGTTGAGCAAAATACACAAATCCATCTTCACCGATATAGCCAATATCACCAGTATGTAGCCAGAGCTTGCCATCTGGGTGCACCCGAAGAGCTTGGGCAGTTTCTACATCATCGCCAAGATAGCCCATCATCACAAGTGGGCCAGATATACAGATTTCACCTTCACCGCCAGCCGGCAGCTTATTAAAGGTGTCGTTTTTTACCACCTTGAAATCTATATTGGGGAGTGGCGCACCGATAATACCGTCGCTAAAAGCGTTTTCTGGCGACAAACAGACAGCGCCCGAGCCTTCGGTGAGGCCATAGCCTACGCGGATCTTAGCGGTGGAACCGTGTGCCTTAAGATAATGATTGACTTTGTCGCGTAAGGTTTGATTGAGGGCATCGCCACCGCATATTACAGCGGTAACAGACTTGAGGTCGTTGGGTTTGAGCTTGGTGTTGATGAGGGCTTCAAACAGCGTAGGCACGCCTACGATAAAGTTTGGTTCATTTTTCTTGATAATATCAGCGAACTGCTTGTGAGAGAAAGCCGGTATAAGGATGCATCCCATACCCTTGCAGAGCGGAGTGTGTATACATACTCCTAGCCCAAAACAATGGAATAAAGGCAGGATAGATAGCACTGTAGCACCTGGCTCAATTTGGCGAATTACAGATGCATCGCACAAAGACTCTGCGTTGATATTGAGGTTTGATAGCAATACTGGCTTAGGGGCACCAGTGGTACCACCAGAGTACATAATTACTGCTGGGTCTTCCCCGCCACGCTCCTCGTGATAATTGCCCTGGTAGAAATACGAGTTGGCAATAAAATCTTCCCAAAGCACCACCCGGCTGTCGTTGCTTGGAAGTTTAACTTTTTTGATATGGAGAGTATTGTAAAGCTTTTTCTTGAGAAACCCAAGACCATCACTGGGGCGCACCACAATAATGCGCTCTAGTTGAGCCGTGTCGCGCAATCTGTAGATTTTGTCAAAAACCGCATCTATCACCAACACATACTTGGAATCTGTAGTTTTGATGTAATATTCGAGCTCTTTTTCCGAAGACAAAGGGTGCACCATGTTACAGATAGCGCCTACCATATTTACGGCGTATACCATGGTGATGCCTTCTGGAGTGTTGGGCATGCAAATAGTTACTCTGTCGCCTTCTTTTACGCCGTAGTTCTTGAGGGCACGGGCTGTTTGTTCTATTTTACGTATGAAATTCTTATAGGTGACTTTATGCCCATAATAGGTATAGGCGATATTGTCTGGCCATTTTTCGGCAGACTGGATAACCATGTCCACCATCGAGCAATCTGGGAATTCGATATTCGCAGGAAAACCTTCCTCTTGGTAGTACGCGAGCCAAGGTCGGTCTTGATGCTCTTTTTTGTCTTTGTTCACAAAAATCTCCTTCAGTAGTTTGTCTAATTATATCATAAGCGAGAAAAATATGCACAAAAAAGGGGCCTTGTGGCCCCGATTTTTGCTACTTCACTATAGAGAGTGAAATCTTACGATTTTCAGTGTCGATGTCTATCACCTTGAAATTCTTGCGCTCGTTGAGAGTGAAGATTTTCTCTGGGTCTACATCGGAACCTTCGCCAAGCTCAGACACATGCACGAGAGCTTCTACGGCTGGTGATATCTGCACAAAAGCACCAAATGGGGTGATGCGGGTAATAGTACCTTCCACTGTGGAGCCTTTTTTGAGCTCGGAAACTTCTGATAACCATGGATCTTCAGATAGTTGCTTCATAGATAGGGATAAGCGCTCCTTGTCTATAGCGATAATCTTGGCTTCTACTTCATCACCTACCTTAACATGCTCAGCCGGAGTGCCAACTCTTTCCCAAGATATTTCAGAAATGTGAACAAGCCCCTCGATGCCATCTATGTTAACAAACACACCGAAGTCTACTACACCGGTGACTACACCTTTTACGGTGTCGCCGATATTAAGCTCGGCAAACCTAGCGGCGAGGCCATCACGGATAGCTTCTTTCTCGGAGAAAATAAGTTTGTTTTCTTTTTTGTTGGCATCTAAGATTCTAGCCTTGATAGTCCGGCCCACCAAAGAGTTGAGTCTTTGTAAGATTTCGTCTTTGTCGGAGCTACCTACTCTTGGGTAGTGCTCTGCTGAAAGCTGCGAAACTGGCAAAAATCCACGAATACCTTCATATTCTACTAGAAGACCGCCACGATTTGCATCGAACGGAACCACCTCTACAGTAGTAGCATCATCTAGCTTGGCTTGGATTTCGTCCCAACCTTTATCTTTGACTGCCTTACGCATTGAAAGTAGTACATAGCCATCTTTCATTTCTTCCTCTATAACAGAGGCGGTAACCTCGTCACCTACTTTGAGATTGCGTGCGAAAGCAGCTTCGCGACGAGGGATAAACCCTACACCTTGAGGACCAAGGTCCACTAGGATTTCATGTTTTTTAACAGAGAGCACCTTGCCTTTTACGGTGTCCCCTGCAACGATTTTTTTGGATGACTCTTCATTGGCTTTTAGGAGCTCATCCATAGTGAGTTTTTTGGCATTTGCCATATTTAATATTTTCCTTTCTTAGGCCCATTCATAAGCATCTATACTACAGATGTAGTGTGGTGCCTGTGAATGAGCCTAAACTTCTGTTTAATTATACCAAAAATTCGTGCTATAATCAAGCTATGTATTTAGCAGTAGATATCGGAGCCACTAAAACATTGCTCGCACTATTCTCTAGGCGTGGTCGAGTACTTAGAAGGGTGAAGTTCCCTACTGCTAAAGGTTCTAAGACTTTTCTTAGCAACCTCACTGCACATTTGCAACCATTCCAAAAATACCATATTAGTGCCGTGGTGGTGGCCGTGCCGGGTATTGTACAAAAAAATTGTTCAGTTACTTTAGGCAATCGTGAATGGGGTGATATTGATATATTTACCCCTATAAGAAATTTGTTCTCCTGCCCGATTTATTTTGAAAACGATGCTAATTTGGCTACAATTTACGAGGCCTATCGCCTGCCCGGGCGTTCTGTGTTTTTGACTTTCTCTACTGGCATTGGTGGTGGGGTGGTGGAGAAAAATAAACTTTTGCCTGGAGTGCATTTTGAGCCTGGGCACCGTACATACGAATATAACGGCGAAACTAAGGAATGGGAAGACATTGCCGCGGCCAGCGCTATAGGTAAATACTACCATGTAGATGCGGCTACTAGCCTGCGAGGTAAGAAAATTATGCAAGATATAGCAAATAGAGTATATTTGGGTTTACCAGATATAGTAGAGGAGTTTCACCCCGATAGTATAGTCTTAGGTGGTCCTATGGGCAAGATTTTCCGACTTTATAGCAAATATTTACCGACTTTTCCAGGAGTAAAATACCGGCGACCCAAGCGACCTCTAGAGTCGGTGATTTATGGTTGCTACCTCTATGCCAAGCAACAGGAGCAGGGTTAATTCCCTGTTTTTATCTGTGGATGCGGCGTTTTTACAGAGGTTAGAGGGTGATTTCCCGGAGTTTAGGTTTATAGAAGGCACCAAATTTGCTTTTCGCCCACCTAAAACCATCGTTTTGGGGCCACCAGAGCCATTCTCAGAGCTTTTGACGCTACATGAGGTATCTCATGCTATTTTGAAACATAAGGCCTTTAGAATGGACGTGGAGAGGCTAAAAATGGAAACAGAGGCCTGGAGCAAGGCACGAGAGTTGGCTGGTAGGTATGATATAGAGGTGAATGAAGATATTATCCAGGACGAATTAGATACTTACAGGGATTGGCTGCACACTAAGTCTAGGTGCAAAAAATGCGGGCTTACCCGCTATCAGACTCCGGATGGCATTTATCATTGCCCTAGGTGTGAAAATTTAACATAAAAATCCCCGCCGTAGCGGGGATAGCATTACTGGAGGTCAAAGGCATATGATTCCACTACAGAGCCTTCTGGCACATATAGTTCGTACCAGGTTTTTTCACCTTTCTTCTCTTCCCACGGCTGGTTGTTTCTCATATGAGTAATAATCGTATATGAGGTATATTTGTCTAGATGAGGCGTTTCTCCTTCTTTACTATCGTAGATGGTGGTTTTGTCCGCCTCTACATAGTCTTGTTTTTTGCCGCCGCCCCCTGTTTGGTAATAATACCGGTATACACCATCTTCGGAAATGCTAAATAGATTACCTTTTACTCTTTGGCCATCGTTGGCAGCTACCAACTCTGTGCTATCAACCAGCTCACGCTCAACTTCTGTATGAGGTAGAAAGTAAGGAGCAACAGCGGCGCCGTAAATAAAAAACACTATCAACAGCGGAACTCCAAAAACAGCCAAACACCCCCTTATCACGTCTAAGACGTCATATATAGATTTGACCGTTTCCGACTTTAGTCTGTATGACAAGTAAGAGTGCGAGCTAGGGGCATCGGCCACAGTAATACCAACGATACCCCAGCAAACAATGTAGAATATTATTTTCACGCTGAGAAATTCGTTCGGGTTACCTACGCACAATTCGTAGATAGCGTATGCTCCAGCTATCAATCCTGCTGAATATAGCACAATAACCACAACCCATTTCTTTCGAATATGCTTGAAATGTTTTTTGCGATATTCTTCATCAAATAAGAGCCTTTTTACCATCTTACCAGCAACCACAAGCAAAACAACCACGAGCATAAAAAGTGCAAGCCTAAAAATAAATTTACAAAGAACATCGGATAACAAGTGTACTCCTCCTTTTAATGTACAATTTTGGTATAACCTCAATAATGCTAGGTACATTATACAATTTTTGGCATAAAAAATCAACCCCTGTTAGATAGGGGTTGATTTTATTATATATTAGGCAGCTTTTTTAGCTGGACCACGACGAGAAATCCGACCGCCCTTAGCACCAGCTATACGAGCTAGAGCAGGGTTAGCGGCAAATCCGCCAGTATGACCATTTTGGCCACCTTTTTTACCAATACGAGCATAAAATTCTTTACCGTATTTGGCTTTATTGGTAGCAGCAGCTTTCATGCCGCCAGCTTTAGTTCCAGACATAGAACTCCTTTTCTGCCCACCAAATTTTTAAAATTGATATTTACACCACCCTTTTAAGAGTGAATATGTCCATTATATCATACTGCTTAAAGTTTGTCAATATGCTTTTTCTTAATAATGTGTTCTAATTTTAATAAAAAATCCGAACAAAAATACATAAAGATTATGCACAAATTGTGGAAAAAAAGTGTTGACAATATGCATTTTGTGAGATAAAATAGAGGTAGTTTTAAGTAGATAAAACTGCGAGGCTACTTAAAATTCATGTATGACCTGGAAAATTAGCCCTATAGGGCTAATTTTCTTTGCGGTGAAATTTTGACTTTTTTAGGAAAATGGTGTAAAATGGGTGTATGGGGTAATAGCTCAGCTGTTTAGAGCGCCGCCTTTGCAAGGCGGAGGTCCAGGGTTAGAGTCCCTGTTACTCCACCAATTTTGTGTTAAAAGCCGGTATTTCGGGCTTTTTTCTTCTTCGCTCATCGCAAAAGATGCACTTCAGAAGAAGAAAAGCCCAATCTACCAGCTTTTACCTACAAAATTCCATCGGTAAAATAATAATATACATTAAAAACCACGTCTAGTGAGACTAAAACAAGAATTTCCCTTGTTTTATCTGACTGTTTAGTGTATAATCATAAGAGTTGGGGATATAGCTCAGCTGGTTAGAGCGCGTCACTGATAATGACGAGGTCTGTGGTTCAAGTCCACATATCCCCACCAAACGGGTTATGAAGTTGTTTCCAACTATTTCGTAATCTGTAAATGTCTGTTAAATCCCTTATCAAAATAAAGGGCTATTTTTGTGCTATTTTTGCGCCAAAAACATGCCAAAAAACGCAATTTACCTCTATAATTTTTCTGTTAAATCCCTTATATTGGTGTACT
>JAZNGO010000054.1:0-23138 GCA_045576515.1 Candidatus Nanosyncoccus sp.
CGATAAAGATAATATAGGCACAGATACGGTAAAAGTGCGGTATGTAAAATAATAATTAAAAAGGAGGAAAATGGAACCAAATGCAAATGAACCACAGCAAGAAAACATGGAGAAAAAAATAGAAGTAGAGCAGCTAAATGAGGAGCCTAGCCAGCGACAAGAAGTAAAGCCGGAGCAGCAGAAAGAGAATAAAAGCGAAGGCAAAAACGGGAAAGCAAAGAGAATAGCGCTGGGGTGCGCGGCGGTGCTGGTGATGATAGGCTCGATAGTGGGAGCGTTTTTCATAGCTAGGATGTTATTCCCGCCCGAACAAGCAGCAGTGGAAAATAATACGGAGCAAAACCCAGAGCTAATGGAAAATGCCACAGATGTATTATTTACGGCTGAGACCTTGCCTAGGGTAGACGCATCGCTAGCTACGCAACCACTAATGAATGCTTTTGTAGAGAATTTTACTGGTAAAACTACTAGTGAGCTAGGGATAGAATACACAAATACTCACCCTGCATATGTGAAACTAATAAACGACGAAACGGACCTAATAGTAGCAACGGAACCAAGTGAAGATGAGCAGGCACTAGCAAAAGAAGCCGGAGTGGAACTAGACGTAACAAAAGTGGTAAATGAAGGATTTGTGTTTTTCGTGAATAAAGACAACCCGGTGGAATCAGTGAGTTTTGAAGATTTGGTAAAAATATATACGGGTGAGATAACAAACTGGAAAGAGCTTGGTGGCAATGATGCAGAAATAATAGCATACCAAAGGCCAGAAAACTCTGGTTCGCAGACGGGGTTGTATTCTTTGGTGCTGAAGGGGCAGCCGGTGAAAATACCTACAGTAAAGGAATCTGTAGAACTATCGATGGCGGGAATTGTAGACTATGTGGCAAATTATGAGAATTCTTTGAACGCGATAGGTTATGGATTTTATTACTATGTACATACAATGTATTACAATGAAAATTTGAAATATTTGGCCGTGGATGGAGTGAAGCCTACATATGAGACTATTCAGGATGGAAGCTACCCGATACTTTCGGCGTATTATATAGTAACACGTAAGGGTGATACCAATCCAAATACAGAATTACTAAAAACGGCAATGCTGTCTAGGCGTGGGCAATATGTAGCAAGTGAGGCCGGATATGTCCCAGCCAACTAACGAAGAATTAGCACAAGCTTTTGGGCCGGAAGCACCTGATGCTGGGGCCAATAAAAAAGAGCAAAAACAAAAGCGCAGAAAGCTAACGAAAAAACAAAAAATAACAATAGTAGTAATAATAGTGTGGTTCATGCTAATAGCAGGCGCAGTAGCGCTGGCATACGTACTAAGGCCAAAAGCGAAAGAAGGTACGACAGAAGATGGGTATAAATGGCAAAGTAGTGACGAGCAAGAATTGGATGTGGTGGACGTAGATTATTATTCATATTACGATGCGAATGATATTGAATTTTATTATCCGTATGGATATGAATATGATAGTGCTACGGGGCAAAATAGTAACCCCGAGTTTGATGCAAGATATATGCGGGTGCCGCAGATAAAAGGGCTTAAAAATCAAGAAGTGCAGGCTAGAATAAATGATAGGATAATGAGCGTTGCAAAGGAATTTGTCACTTCGGACGAGGATTCGCTGAATGTACATATAGGTGCGAATTTGGATAACGTGCTGTCTATTGAGTTTGGTAAAAATGAATATGATGGTGAACATCATTGGAGTAACCAGCGCTATAAGGGTATTACTTTTGACCTGGGGACTGGGGATGAGATTACGTTTGACGAGATATTTACAAAGTCTGCGAATATTACGGCGTTGGTGTATAAGAGATTTTACAATGCACTGTCTAGTGACTATAGTTTTGACCTATTAGCCAAGGGAAGAGCTTTGGGTGAGGCTGAAGCGGGGATATGCGTACAGTTTTGTGAAGAAGGTAAAAGCGTAGCAGACTTAAAAAGCGAAATGGCGGCAATAAAAGAAAAACTAAGTAATATAGAGGAGATAGCCCAGCAGGAGGCACAAAAATATTTAGCTGGAAATAAGGAATTTTACCTAGAGAGCGCCGGGCCAGTACTAATATATGACGATAGTAAAGAAATAGCAGAGTATTATACGGAGGATGATGCTAGGTACTTTGCTTTTTATAAGAAATATTTAACTAGTGAATCTTTGTATGAAAATGATAACGTGGGTATAGAAAATATGTTCCTCACGGCTAATTATGGTGGTAATGTGAATGTAGCTTGGATAGAGGAAACTGACAATTATTTTGTGGACTATGAGGCAGACATAACGGGAGACGTGGAAAAGGAAAAAAGCTTACAGTATATGCGGGATGCAGTGGAACAAATACTTACCACTAGGCCATCCTCTAAATACATGTACATACATATGGAGGGCGAAGTGCACCAGAGTAATAATATATATAATGTAGCGAATTTGTATATTACGACATACGTAATGGACAAAAGCTATTATGATTCTACATTTAGAAAAGCGATATTTGATGGGAAAAATCATTCCGCAACGATGAGTCTGAATAAAATGCCTAGGGGTGATGGGTATGATGAATCTGAAGTAGTGATAAAGGAGACATCTGACTATAATATTAATTATGCAATAATTGATGCGAGTGGTAGAGTATATGACACGGCAGAAAGTTTGTTTGATAAAAATGCAATAGGAAAATACGTGGCCGTGCGTAATGGGTATCATGAGGCCGGGAATGTTGAGTCGGTGGACTATATGGGATTTTTGAAAGATTACTTTTATAAAAATGTGGGGGAATATAGAAACGGTAGCTATATAACAACAACATTTAGTGAGGCACAAAAAGAGGGGCATGAATTTGAGCTAAATTTTAGCTATGGAGATGTGGTGATAACGCTGAAAAATACTGGTGACAATGTGAGAATAGGCTTGGACAAGATTCCAAAGATATATCTAAAAGAAGCTTTGCGATAGATTATTTCTTGATAGCCTCGATGCCTGGCAAAGTATTGCCGGCGAGGTATTCGAGGGCGGCACCACCGCCGGTAGATACTAGTGAATAGTTGAGCGTGGGGTGGCCAGCCATGAGTGACTCTACAAAGCCGGTGGTATCACCACCGCAAATAATAGTAGTGGCATTTTGCTTTTCGCCGATAAGCTCTGCGGCGATGGTGGAGGCAGTAGCGTAGGCTGGGTCTTCGGCTTTGCCGAGGAGGCCATTCCAAATAATGGTGTTAGCATCGGTAATGAGGCCGGCGAGATGACCAGTGGCTAGAGGGCCAATGTCTAGCTTGGTGCCGGCGGAGTCCGTGTCGAAATCTTCGGCAACGTAGATTTGGGGGCTAGTAGAAGTATAGCCATCGGCGGCGATTTTGCCGCCTACTACGATATGGTCGGCGAGGCCGGTGAATTTGTCTATGAGAGGCTGCTTGTCTTCGACTTTGGCGCCACCGATAATGAGAAGTACTGGATGGGTAGGGTTAGAGATGGCGGCGTGGAGATTGGCCAGCTCTTTTTCGAGTAATAGCCCAGCATAGATAGGTAGATATGCTTTTACGGCATCGGTAGAAGCGTGAGCGCGGTGCACCACGGCGAAGCCATCTTGGACATAGATATCTGCGCTGGTGGCCTTGATGATATTCTCGATAAAATCTGGCGAATTGGATTCTTCGCCTGGGTCGAAACGTAGATTCTCTAGCAAAACAAGCTTGGCAGAAGTGTGAATAGGCGTGTTTTTGGTGGGTAATTCACAGAAATCGATTTTGGTGGAAGGTAGTAGATGGCGTAAAGAATCAGCTACAGGGGCTAGTGAATACTCTTTCTGAGGCTTGCCTTCGGGCCGGCCAAGGTGAGAAATAAGAAATATTTGCTTGGCGCCATGCTCTAGTAAGTATTTAATAGTAGGTAAACTAGCACGAATGCGCAAATCGTCGGTGATTTTACCATCCGACAGAGGTACATTGTAATCTACCCGTACAAGAATGGTTTTGTTGGTAATGTCTATATCGCGTATTGTTTTCATATAGTGATTATATCACAAGACTAAATGCCGGTGAGAGGTATAATATCGGCGCCAAGGTGGCGGAGCCGAGCGGCGAAATCTTGGTAACCGCGGTTGATAGGATAAACATTGCGTAAAATAGAAGTGCCAGGGGCAGCCAACATGCCGATAAGGACTACTACGGCAGGGCGGAGGGCTTGTGGAGCTACCAGCTCGGCTGGGCGCCAATTGGTAGGGCCTTCGATATATACGCGGTGAGCATCGAGAAGCTCGACTTTGACATTAAGATTGGCTAGCTCGGTGGTGTAGATGGCGCGATTTTCAAAAACCCAGTCGTGAATAAGAGTGCGGCCTTCGGCAACAGCGGCTATTACAGAGAAGAATGGTAGATTGTCGATATTGAGGCCGGGGAATGGCATAGGATGAATTTTGTCGACCGGGGCGATAAGGTGAGATTTTTTGATGGTAAGGTCAACTAAGCGCGTGCGGCCATTTGTAGAAAGATATTCGGGAGATTTAACAAAATCGGCGCGCATGTTTTTGAGCACCTCGAGCTCAATTTCAAGGAACTCGATAGGGGCACGCAAAAGTGTGATTTCGGAATGAGTGACAAGGGCGGCTGCAATAAAAGACATAGCTTCGATAGGGTCTTCAGATAGATAGTAGTCGACGTCGGTGTCGATACGCGAGCGGCCATAGACTGTAAGAGTAGTGGTACCAATGCCGGAGATTTTGACGCCGAGCTTTTCGAGGAAGAAGCAAACATCTTGAACCATGTAATTGGGCGAAGCGCCCACGATGGTGGTTTTGCCTGGAGTGAGAGCAGCAGCCATCAGGGCATTTTCGGTAACGGTGTCGCCGCGCTCGGTTAGCACAATGTAGCGGTCTTCTCTGCTATGCAGAATTTTGGGGCTCACAGTAATATCGTAAAAGCCACTAATAGTAGCTGCATCTACTTGGAGGCCGAAAGATTCGAGGGCTTTGAGATGAGGCTCTACGGTGCGTGTACCTAGAGAGCAGCCACCAGCGTAAGGTAAGCGAAATCTATCGTAGCGGTGCAAAAGTGGCCCCAAAAACATAATAATAGAGCGGGTACGGCGGGCGGCATCGATATCCATTTCATCTAGTTTTAATTCGCGGGGTGATATAATTTCTAGGTCGCGATGGCGATTTTGCCAGCGACATTTTACCCCTATAGACTCTAAAACTTCGATAATGCGAAAAACTTCTTCGATACGGGCCACACGGTGAAGTACAGTGCGACCGTTATTGAGCAAAGCTGCGCATAGCAAGCCCACAGCGGCATTTTTGGAGGTATTAACGGTAATTTCGCCGGAAAGCTCTTTGCCACCACGAATGCGAAAACTTTGAGATACGGAGTCGTTAATAGAGAGAATTTGGTTGCCTAATGCTTCGGATAGCTTTTTAATCATCTCTAGAGAGATGTTTTGGCCGCCTTTTTCGATGCGGTGAATAGCAGACTGAGATGAGCCTACAGCCTGGGCCAAATCTTCTTGGGTCCAATCTTTTTTGAGGCGCATGTGCTCAATAGTTTCACCTATTACTTGCTGATATGTCTTTGCTTTTCTCATACATAAATTATATCACGGGATGAATAATTTGGGAAGGAGTTTTGTGTATTTCGGAATTGTTATATGATTCACTATATTTCGGCGCGAATTGCCTTAATGTTTCTCGCTATTGGTGAGTAAGGTCACCTTCAGCAAGGGGCGTAATAACCTATGCTATAATAGAGTGATGGATGTGATACTTGGAGGACTTAACCCGGCGCAAAAAGAGGCGGTAGAAACAATGTCGGGACCTTTGCTAATACTAGCGGGGGCGGGCTCTGGCAAAACCAAAACCCTAACACACCGAATAGCCAACCTCATTGCGCACGGAGTGCAGCCTCAAAATATTTTGGCGGTGACTTTTACCAATAAAGCGGCGCGGGAAATGCGTGAAAGATTATGGAAGTTGCTTCAGCCTAGCGCAAAATTCGATACGGAGGCAGAGCCACCGAGGAGTTTTATGCCGTATATGGGAACTTTTCATGGCATAGCGGTAAAAATACTTAGAATAGAGGCAGATGCGGCGGGGTTAGATAGAAATTTTGTAATATACGATACGGATGACCAATTGTCGCTCATAAGGCGTATACTCAAGACTTTAAAACTCTCAGATAATAAGAATTTAAAGCCGAAATCTATTCAGGCGATAATATCTAGTGAGAAAAACCAAGGCAATGGGCCGGAAGAATATTCGGCGGGCGTCTTATATCCTAACCAACAGAACATAGCGAAAGTTTTTACCAGGTACGAGGAGGAAAAGGCCAAGGCCGGAGCGCTAGATTTTGATGATTTACTGCTAAAAGAGCTAGATTTACTGCAAAATCACCCAGAAATACGGCGCAAGTGGCAAGACAAATTCCAGCACATATTAATAGATGAGTATCAGGATACCAATGCAGTACAATATAATATAGTAAAACTACTGGTAGGGCATGAGCAAAATATATGCGTAGTGGGGGATGACTGGCAGTCTATTTATTCGTGGCGAGGGGCGGATTTTACAAATATATTAAATTTTGAGAGAGATTATCCGGGGGCGAAGGTGATAAAATTAGAGCAAAATTACCGTTCTACTGGTAATATACTGGAAGCTTCGCAAAAAATTATTAATAAAAACAAAACTCGTACAGATAAAACTTTGTTTACCGAAGCAGCAAAGGGTGCGCCGGTAGAAATAGAATCTTTGCGCGATGAAACAGAAGAAGCCAACTATGTGGCGCGCAAGATAATGGCTATGATGCGCGAGTATGGGGACTTTAGTGATTTTGCGGTGCTGTATCGCACTAATGCGCAGTCGTATAGTTTTGAGAAAGCTTTTATTAACAACCATATACCATACAAAATAGTGGGTGGCGTGAGATTTTATGACCGCAAAGAAGTGAAAGATGTACTGGCGATACTAAAGCTAATAGTAAACCAGCGCGATAAGGTAAGCCTGGAGCGGGTAGCCAAGAATGTGCTATCTGGTGTAGGGGAGGTGTCACTTAATAAAATACTGATGGCAGTGGATGCTTTGCCGGATGCAGAGCCACTGGTAAATCCGGATATACTAGAGGTGCTAAGTGCGGCAAAAGCCAAAAATGGCCTAGCTAGGCTGGTGAATTTTATAAAAAAAGTATCGCCGGCAGATAACCCAGGTGAGATAGTAAAAAGAATTGTGGAATATTTTGATTTTAAGGCTCTTACGGATGACGGTACGCCTAGCAGTGATGAGCGCATGGGCAACCTAGAGGTACTCGCGGCCAATGCCGGAGTGTATGATAATTTGGAAGATTTTTTGGCGGATGCTACGCTAATGTCTAGTGCGGATGAGAGTTCGGCGAAAAATTCAGTAACACTAATGACTATGCATGCGGCCAAAGGGCTGGAATTTCCGGTGGTATTTATGGTAGGGATGGAAGATGGGCTTTTCCCTAGCGGCAGAACCAGTGAGGATGAGGCTGGGCTAGAGGAAGAGCGGCGGCTTGCCTATGTGGGCATGACACGGGCGATGCAGCGGCTACTTATGACTTACGCGGCTAGCAGATATAGCTTTGGCAATCGCAGCTACAATATGCCATCTAGGTTTTTGATAGAATTAGGGTACAATCCGTATGGTTCGGCGGGGTATAAAGATGAAGATGGCGATGGGTTTACTGATGATGCGGAATTTGATGATTTTGGCGAAAGTGATTTTGACCCATTCCCGGGTGATGGGCCGATATATGAATATTGAATAATTCTAAGTTGCGGAGTAGGGTGAGCTAGATATTACAAAAGTGGAAATCTGTGGGAGGGGGACCGCAGATTTTGTAGTGACAAAGTAATACAACTATTTATTGGCTTTGGCGGACTGGATGACGTGGTCAAAAAGGCAGGCTACGGTGAGTGGGCCTACGCCACCTAGCTGAGGAGTGATGGCGGTGAGGTCGGTACGCCGGTATAGCTCGGGGGCGAGGTCGCCTTTGATAACGCCGTTTTCGCTGGCGGTACCTGCATCTACAAGAGTGGCGCCGGGGGAAATAAAGTCACTAGTGATTAACCCCGGTACGCCCGTGGCACTTATGATTATATCAAATTGCTTGAGGTTTGTCAAGTCATCGCCGCGGTGAAAGAGGGTAACATCGTAATGCGAGGCGGTAAACATGCGGTAAAGTGGGGCACCGACTAGCTTGCCGCGGCCTACGATGGCTATTTTTTTGTGCTCTAGCTTGATATCGTAGCCAGCGAGGAGCCATAAAATAGCAGTGGCGGTGGCGGAATCGTAGGCTGCGTGAGCGCCAAGGCCATCTACGTCTTTGGACGAAGGGATGAGATTGCAAAGCTGGTCGGTGAGGGAGGTATCGGTAAGGGGGAGCTGGATAATAACGCCAGAAATGGCGGGGTCTTGGCCGGCGGACTGGAGCCGGGTAGAAATATCGGCGGGAGTAGGGGTGAGATAATCTTCTACGACTACGCCGATGTCGGCACCATAGGCGACTTTGAGATTGACGTATTTGGTGATAACGGGATTGTCGCTATCGCGGATGATGAGGAGATGTGGCGCGCTGTGTAAGCTAGCAACTTCGCTGGCTTGGCGAGCCTTGACATAACTAGCGAGGTCTGTACCGGAGAGAAGCTTCATTACTGGACTCCCGGCTGGGGGGTGGATAAGACTGGTATCTCGACGGGCTCTTGCTCTAGCCAAAAACCGTATTTGTCGTAGACTTTGCTAGTAATGGCATCACGAGCGGCGGCGAGGTCGGCGTAAGAGGTGGCAGATTCGTTGATAAGTACGAGGGCGGCTTTGTCGCTAACACGGATACCGTGGAAAAGCTGGCCAGCGAGGCCGGCGTGCTGGATAAACCAGCCGGAATTGATTTTGCCGCCGCCTTGGACGCGGTGGACAGGGTAACCTTTGGACTCGCAAGCTTCGGCGCCGGCTTCATCTACAAAAATGTTTTTGAAGAAGGAGCCTGCACTGGCTTGCACAAGTGGATCTGGAAGTTTGTCGGCGCGGATGGCGCTTACTACAGCGCGAATGCTGGCGGGGGAGAAATCTGTAATGCCGTGTTCGGAAATGTATTTTTCGACGGAGCGATAAAATGGCCGAGGCATCTGGCCAGACTTAAGTACTAAGGTAATAGAAATAACAAAATACCGGCCGCGCTCGGTGGTGTTGAGGATGCTTTGGCGGTAGCCAAAATTTAGCTCGGCCCTAGTAAGAGTACGGAAGGTGCGACTGGCGGTGTCGTAGACATCGATAGATTCGAGAGTATCAGCTATTTCTTGGCCGTAAGCGCCGATGTTTTGTACGGGTGCGGCACCAGCAAGGCCAGGGATTTTGCTAAGGCCTTCGATGCCAGTGAGGCTACGCTCACAAGCGTAAGCTACGACGTCGTCCCAGTATTCGCCACCCATAATGCGAAGCCGAGTGCCGCCTTCGATGGGCTCTTCGGTGATGCCTTTGATGCGGCTAATAATAATAACGCCAGGAAAACCTTCATCGTGGCCAATAGTATTGGCGCCATAGCCAAGGATAAATGTGGGCAACTGATAAGTGGCGGCAAAGCCAAAAGCATCGGGTATGTCGTCTGGGCGTTCTACTTCGAGCACATAGCGGGATGGCCCGCCCAGGCGCATGGTAGTAAGACTAGAAATAAGAATATTTTCATTGACTCGCATAAGGTGATTATACCATATTTGGAATGACGGTGGGTTGAAATAATTGAAACCGTGTAGTATATAGGAAATAGGAAATGGGGGTGGCGTATATTTAAATAATGGTACGGAGAAAGGAGGGATATGGACGAGCTGGAATTAGACTATGTCATAATCAAACTCAAAAAATCTTCTTGTCCTAATAAAGACAAGAAGAATTCATAACCTAAATTGATTCTACCATACACGAATGTAAAAGTCAACCCTGTTTCCGGCAAGATTTATTATATAATATATAGTATAACTAGAAAGGAAGTAAAATGGCAAAAAAGGATGCGGTGGATAAAAAACAAAAAACTGAAGCGACAGATGGCAAAAGCGAAGCTTTGAAACTAGCAATAGCACAAATTACGAAACAATTTGGTGATGGCTCGATAATGAAGTTAGGCGAAACTCCCAAGATGGATGTAGAGCTTTTGCCGAGTGGCTCGCTAAGCCTGGACTTGGCGCTAGGTGGTGGCTGGCCGAAGGGGAGGATAATCGAGATATATGGGCCGGAATCATCTGGTAAAACTACTTTGGCACTACATGCGATAGCAGAGATGCAAAAGCAGGGTGGGCAAGCGGCTTTTATAGATGCGGAGCACGCACTAGACCCAGCCTATGCCAAGAAAATAGGCGTAGATACGGCGAATTTACTAATATCGCAGCCAGACAATGGTGAGCAAGCGCTAGAAATATGTGAAACATTGGTACGCTCGAATGCGGTAGACCTGATAGTGGTAGACTCGGTAGCGGCACTGGTGCCACAGGCTGAGATAGATGGTGACATGGGTGATGCGCAAATGGGGCTGCAGGCAAGGCTCATGAGCCAGGCTATGCGTAAGCTTACCGGTATTATTGCGAAATCGCGCGCTACGGTGATATTTATTAACCAAATTCGTATGAAAATAGGCGTGATGTTTGGTAACCCAGAAACTACTACGGGTGGTAATGCGTTGAAATTTTATGCTTCGGTACGTGTAGACATTCGCCGGATAGGGCAAATAAAAGATGGCGATAATATAGCCGGAAACCGCACCAAGATAAAAGTAGTGAAAAACAAGATAGCGGCGCCATTCCGTACAGCAGAATTTGACATAATGTATAATGAAGGCGTATCTAAGACCGGAGACATACTGGACCTTGGTGTGCAATATGGTGTATTGGATAAAGCTGGAGCTTTTATAAAATATAACGGTGAGACTCTGGGCCAGGGGCGCGAAGCAGTGAAGCGGCTATTCAAAGAAAAGCCAGAGCTGATGGCAGAGATAGAAAAACAAGTAAGAGACAAGGCGTTGGCCGAGTAAAATGCGTCACGACGAACTGTGGCAGGAATATACCCAAAATGGCGAGCGGATAATGAATGGGGGGCGCTTGCCAGAGAGGGGCGCTCCAAAGGTTGGAGAGGAAAATGTGTGGGTGGGGACAACGATTGTTTGGCTGTATCGGAAGGCCGAGCATGGTGTTGAGCTACTTTTTCAAAAACGCTCGCCCTATGTAGATAGATATCCAAACAGATGGGATATTTCGGCTGGCGGACATGTAAATTATGGCGAGAGCATAGTAGATGCGGCGGTACGCGAGACTAAAGAAGAAATTGGCGCAAAAGTCACCAAAGAAAAGCTAAAATACTCCTTTTCTTTGGCATCTTCCAATGGCTATAATATCCTGATACATTCATACTTTTATGATTGGACGGGGCAAGATGACGACTTTGATTTTAATGACAAAGAAGTCTCAGAAGTCAAATGGGTGCCACTCAAAGATTTTGACGATTTTGTAGAGAAAAACGCAAAGAAAGCTCTACAGGAGGCTAAGTGGACTCTAGAATTGACAAAATATTGGGCAGAGTATTATGGAAATCTATAAATTAAGCGATGAGATACCAGAAAAGAATTCGGTAAACTTGACAAAAAAGCATAAGTATGATACAATGGATGTAGAAGCATCGCAAGATGCGGGGGCTTTTGATGGGGGTGAGCTAAAAATTACAGACATAAAGCAAGCAGTAAAAAATGAAAATCGGGTTAATGTGTATGTGAATAATAAATATGCTTTTGCACTAGATATAGCGCAGGTAGTAGAGCTGAAGCTAAAAATCGGCAAGGTGATAACTACGGAGGAGCTAGCGGAGTACAAAAAAGCAGGGGAATTTGGTAAGGCATACCAGCGGGCGCTAGAATGGGTACTGGTAAGGCCGAGATCGGTAAGGGAACTCAAAGATTACTTAAAACGCCGTGACCGGCTGGCTGAGGCAAAAGCGCGAAAGGATGAATGGCAAAAAACGCGAGAAATTGCTGAAATGGTGGCGAGGGGTGAAGAAGTAGAAGCGGAGCGAATGAAAAAGAGGTTAGCTAGAGCGAAGCCTCGTGAAAAGTATGATTTTACCGAACTAATAATGGAACGTTTGACTGAGCGGGGCTATGTGGATGACAGAAGATTTGCAGAATATTATGCGGAAAATAGATTTGTAAAAAAGGGTGTGTCACGGAGGCGACTTGAGATGGAGCTTGCGCAAAAAGGTGTGAGTAAAGATATAATAAGCGAAGTGCTAGGTAGGCGAAATGACGAGGAGGAAATCCTCAAAATAATAGCCAAGAAGCGCACGAAATATGATGACGAGAAGCTTACTCGGTATCTTTGTCGGCAGGGGTTTTCATATCAGCTGGCGCATAGCCTGGTTCAGACTTACGGAAAGGATTGACAAAGTTTGGTACGAAATCTTCGTGTTCGGCGCGCTCTTTTAGTACTTTTTCTTCGTCTTTTACGATGATTTTGTAGTCGGTGATTTTGATAATTTCACGGCGATGAATTACAAGCTCGGAATCTAGGAAGCTTTTAAGAGTGGGGCGCTTCACGATAATTTGCTGGACAATAAAGTCATCTGAGGTGGCGGTGTAGTCTGTGACTTTGCCAATGTGGTGATGTTTTTTTGACTCGACTTTGAGGCCAATAAGGCCGAAATTGAGCTTAAGCACATCGGAAAGCTTAACCACATCTTCGGGAGAAACGAGCTCATCTAAAGTATCTATTACCATGCCGTAGGAAGAATATTCGCGGATACTGGAGGTAGCAAGGAAATTTGCGCTAGAGCGAGATACTAGTCCGCCCTCAAGGCGGAAGGCGATGATTTTGAGGGTGTCTGGGTCTACTACGATATCGGCGATGCGGCCAATAGGCCTAGCAACTTCCATGCTGAGGACGATGGTGCCGATGAGCTGGCTAGACGGTATTAACATAAGCTAATTATAGCACAAGTTGCCGAGCGTTGGCTAGAGTGTAGTCGCCGATCTGAATGCGCCGGAGGGCGGTAAGGTAGGCGCCGGTGCCTAGGGCTTTGCCGATGTCCTCGGCGAGAGTGCGAATATAGGTGCCAGAGCTACAGTGGACACGGATTTTTAGCTTTGGGTAATTGTAATCTAGGATTTCGATGCTGTAGATAGTGACCTCACGGGAGGGGATTTCGAAGTCTTGGCCTTTGCGGGCTAGCTTGTAGGCGCGCTGGCCGTTTATTTTGATGGCGCTGTAGCGAGGTGGGGTTTGGGTGATTTTACCAATGAATGATTTTAAAGCTGCAGAAATTACAGAAGTGCCTTCTTTGGGGCGTAGATGGTCGTCGGCGCTTTTTGTGATTTTTCCCTCGGGATCTCCCGTCGAAGAAGTATAGCCGAGCTTCATAGTGGCTTCGTAGACTTTGTCGAGCTTTAGGAATTCACTAGATTTTTTGGTATATTTACCGGACAGCAAGATAAGAAGGCCGGTAGCAAATGGGTCTAATGTGCCGGTGTGGCCGACTTTGACTTTGTGGCCAAACTGCGCGCGGAGCTCGCCGCGGACTTTGGCAACTACGCCAAAGCTAGAGATGCCAGCGGGTTTGTCTATTAAGATGATTTGGTTTTCCATGTTTTCTTAGGTTTTTAGAAATTTTGTTATATAATTTACTATATCTCGGAAGCTTCGCGATGTGATAAGTATACATATTATCACATCGCTCCGCCCCCCTCCGGCGCTAAAACCGCACCTTTGGTGGGTTTTGTCTTAATGTTCCTCGATATTAGTGAATTATATTACAAGGATAGGGTTGACTATACAACTAAATATAGGTTACTATAAATAGTTGATTTTTGTAATATTGTGTGCTAAACTTAGTACAGGATTATGAATTATCTTCGTCTTGATGGCGAAGATTTTTCTTTTTGAATTTGATTATGACATAATCAAGGTCAAGTTCTTCCATAACTCCTCCTTTCATCTATCACCTAATATTTAAAATTCGCCAACCCTGTAGATATAATACACTAAGATAAGGGGCTTTTCAAGATGGGGGGATTGTGATATAATGAAAATATGATAACAAAAGAGAATAAAGACAAGGCTATTGCCAAGGTTGCCCGTAACAAGGCGGATGTTGGTTCTCCTGAAGTACAAGTTTCTATTCTTACGGAGCGGATAAAAGAAGTTACCGAGCACGTCAAGAATAACAAACATGACTTTATGGCCAAAAGAGGACTTATCCAAATGGTAGGTAAGCGCAAGAAGCTACTGAAATATCTGGAAGAGACTGATTTTGAGCTGTATAAGAAAACCATCAGCAAGCTGGGCCTTAGAAAGTAAATTTTGGCAACGAGAAAACCCGTCGGCGAACCGGCGGGTTTTTGGTGGAAAAGATTATGTAATAAAAAGTATAAAAAACAAGACTTGTGTGCGGAACATAAGCGTGATATTATTAAAGTGCTGTATTACAATTTAAATTTCAAAGTTTTTTAAAAGTTTGCCAACGATAATATTGGCGCCGTGAGGCATCATCGTCGTTGGTCAACTTTGAAAAATGATTGTGATACAGCACCCTCGCGGTGCCATTTTTGTAATGGTACCGAGAACATAAACAATGTAAAACAAAACAATATTAACTTAATAAAAAGGAGAAATTTGGAGATGGAAAGCAACATCACCATAAACATCGTAGAGCCAGGCTCTACACCCATAGAACCAGTAGTGCCAGATACTGGGCTCTTCACGAGTGGAATAGGTGGCCCTGAGGCTACTATTCTTGGCATCACTGCAGCTGTGATAATATTAGCCGTAGTACTAGCGGTACTATATTACCGCAACAAAAAACAAGGTAAATTCATAAGCCTTAGTCACAAAAAGGCCACTACCATAGGCCTAGCTTCACTAGCTGCAGTAGTATCACTAGGTACTGTTGCAGGGCTTCTGAGGCTTGGTGCAAATGCTATAGACGCAGAAGCAGATGAAGCAGAAGAAGTAGCAGAAGTGACAGACGGAGAGCTTACTATAGAGCTAGGTGACACACCAGTCTTTGCCTATGTAAAATCTACTGTTACTGTAACAGAAGATATGCCAGCAGGCTATACACTAAAAGCCTACTCAGAAAACTCTACACTTTCTGCGGAAGGCACAGACAAGACTATTGGCATGGTGACTATTCCGGAAGATGGCTTAGAGAATGCCGGTAGCCTCACTACTTCACTTACAGACAACACTTGGGGGCTAGCAGTAGAAGAGCCAGAGTCTGAGGCAGATGAAATATACTTCTCTCTGCCAGCCACTGCAGAAGAAGCTATCACTATAGCTACAGTAGAAGACATGGAAGCAGAAGGTAGTGATACTGTTACAGTATATTATGGTGTATATATTACTCCTGATATGCCTTATGGTACTTATACTGGGGCTAGTGTAAACTATATCGTAGAAGATAACTCACTTGCTACAGTAATATTTGATGGCAATGAGCTTTACTTCAATGGAGATTCATCGCAAACTACCAACACTGCAAAGTACGCAATAGAAATCACGGAAGATACAGAAAAATATTCACATACTTCAAATATAGATGACGATGGAATTGTGAGTGGAGAAGTCAAAAGTGGGAATACAAATGATATAATTACTGTTCCTGGAGCCTCCAAATTGCATATTAAGTTTACTTACGGTGGTGGGTATGTTTATGGTCGATATCTAATTGGTTCTGCTAGTTTCTGGCAGGGGTCTTTCCCAAATTACACAGCCGATGGTGATTACACTAAAGGTATCCAAGCTTGTGGAGAAAGTAGCGTAGTGGACGGAAGATATTATAGCGATAATGGTACTAAATTTACGGTAGAATGTGACGTTCAAGGTGATTCTGTCACTTTTGGGTATTCTACTTATAGTGGCCCATCTTATGTTGATTTTGGTTATTACGCCATAGTCACTGGCTATGATGCAGATGGGAATCTAATCTATTTCCCAGAAAATCAGCTGGCAGGTGGTGAGTATCTTATTCCTGGCTCTAGCTCAAGTACATATTATAGGTTTATAGGTTGGGATAAAAATAGTGAAGCTACTACCCCTACTTATACAAATGAAGAAGATATAGCAAAGGGGCTAGCTCTAGTACCAGGTGCTGCTACTACATTATATGCCATCTGGGAACCAGCTTTCACTATCTCTTACAACGGTAATGGCGCAGATGTTACTACTAACATGGATAATGTAGAACAATATACTGCAGATATAACGGCAGAAAGTAAAACGGTAGACCTACTAGCTTCTAACTTCACTCGCGTTGGCTACGGCTTTGCTGGCTGGAGTAGAGATGCAGATGCATGGACACATCTCACAGATGAAAGCACCGCTAACGACCCAACCATCTATGGTCCCAACCAAACTATTACTGTAAACCCAGCTACCTCTACCAAACTAGCCCTCTATGCGGTATGGGTACCAGCAGAGCAATCTAATGGTACACCAGTAACCCTACAAAACTGGACTGGTTGTAATAGCCTTACTGCTACTACCTACAACAGTGAAACTGGTGAGCTCGCTGTAGGTAAAAATACTATCACCGCCCTCACAGATGCAAGAGATGGCAATGTATATACAGTAGCTAAGCTTGCAGATGGCAACTGCTGGACAGTAGAAAACTTGAAGCTAGATAATGAAGCTACTATAGCTACTACTAATACCAACAACCCAATAGTAGAACCAGGTACCACCAATGTGGTTATTAAAAACAATGATGGTAATACATCCAATCATCTATCACCTACAAATAATAGCTGGTGTACTAGTAGTGATGCTGAATGTCTTGACCAATCCAACCTAAACACTAATAACACTGCTCTTACTGCTACATCTCCAGCATTTAGCCAAGATTTTACTAGCGGTGCACATAACAGCAACTTTGATGCGAATATAACTAGCTATGGTAACTACTACAACTGGTACTCTGCTACAGCTGGTAATGGAAAGCAAGAAACAAGCAGTAATGTAACCGTAGCTGGCGATGTATGCCCAACTGGTTGGCACTTACCATATGGTGGCAACGGACAAGGTGGCGAAGGCGAAAGTAAAGGCAATACTAAAGGTGGTTTCTACTACCTCAACCAGCAGATGGGCAAAGGTACATCCAGTACTGACTCCAACAACTGGCGTTCGTTCCCAAATAACTTCGTCTATTCCGGCTACTGGAGCGGTTCTTCGGCGTACGGCCGTGGCGGCGGCTACTATTGGTCGTCTACTGCCAGCGGTAAGAGCAACGCCTACAGCTTGTACCTAGGCAGTGGCAACGTGAGCCCAGTCAACAACAACGCTAAGAACGGCGGGTACTCTGTGCGGTGCTTAGCTCCTGGTGAGTAAAAATCTCAAAAAATAACCCGTCGGTGTGTACCGGCGGGTTTGCGGCTACTCTAGCCCTAGTGGCTAGGGTTTTGCTGAGCCGCTTTGATTAGAGGTTGATGATTTCGTCAGCGACGTTCTGAGTATACATTTGCATGAAATACTCGATTTCGTTTTCGTTGTATCGTTTTAGTAAGGCTTTTGTCCTGGTGACGAGAACGTGAATCATCAGATGATGTTTGGCGTTGTCGTCGGTCACCAGATAAGTGAAGCAGATTTCGGGGCAGTTTTCCCATCTCGCTGTTTGGTCTTCCTGTTTTTTGCGAGTTTTGCGTCCGCACGGATATCCCTCCTTATAGAGGTGCTTATATTTATGACAGATATCCATGATTTTTTGAACCTTTTCGCCTTCCTTGAATCTTACTCCCTTCAATTCGATGCTAGAGGGGGTAATTTCGACTATCTCTATCATTTTTTCCTCCTAAAGAGCTATTCCACTTGAGAAGTGGTCAACCTTTCTATTATAGCACACTTTGCCAAAAAAGTCAACTTTTACCCTAAGTTTTGCCGTATAATTCATTACATTTCGGAAGCTACGCTTTGGTGTAATCAGAGATTTTACACCAAAGCTTCGCCCCTCCGGCGAAAAAATCGCCTTTGGCAATTTTTTCTAAATGTTCCTCAATACTAATGAATTATACGGCTAAGTGGATTGCTTTTTTGAATGATAAAAATGTGGTATACTATGGAGGGGGGAAAAATGTTAATTTAATAACTGGGAAGACGGCAGATATAAGAGCGCTAGCGAGCCTATGATATGGGCAATGATGTAGGGTAGCGAGATTGTATCTGAGGTTTTCCCAAGAAAGGAATATTTTTATGGATATAATTAATCCAAACGGTAAAAAGACAGTGCGGCTGTCTACTAAGTGGCTAGGACGAGAGCTCACGCTAGAGGTAAATAGGGTAGGATTTCGCTCTACATCTAGTGTACTTGTAACCTATGGTGATACAGTGGTACTAGGTAGCGTAGTAGTGGGCACTAAGCCAGTGGTGCAAGATTTTTTCCCGCTATCTATTGGTTATGAGGAGAAATTTTACGCGGCGGGTAAGATAAGTGGCTCGAAATTTATCAAGCGGGAAGGTAAGCCGGCGGATGAAGCAGTGCTAGTAGGGCGGCTAATAGACCGGCCTATACGGCCACTATTCCCTAAGGGATATCGCCAGGAGGTGCAAGTAGTATGTACGGTATTATCTATGGATCCGAGTTTCCGGCCAGACTGTGTGGCGATGATAGCGGCAAGTGCGGCGCTAATGAATGCCGGCGTGCCTTTTGACGGGCCAATAGCTGGGATACGTATAGGGCGGATAGGCGGAGAGTTTAAGGGGTTCTTAAGCCCAGAAGAGCGTGAGGCTTCGGCGCTAGACTTAGTAGTAGCATGTAAAGATGGTAAGGTAATGATGGTGGAAGCTGGAGCGAATGAAGTGCCGGAAGACACCATAATAGAGGCTATGCACTGGGCGGTGAATGAAGTGCAGCCGGTGCTAGATTTGCAAAGAGAGCTAGCCAAGCAAGTAGATACTACGCCGCAAGAGTACAAGCTAGTACTGCCAGATGAAGCAGTGATGGAGGAAGTGCTAGAGTGGACTAAGGGCAAATTTGGCTCGAAAGTGCGGGGTAATGTGATGGAGCGGGCACAAATATTAGACGACATAAAGTATGCAATGCATGATGAAATGGCTTTGAAGCATGGTGAAGGTGAAACAGATAATGAAAAAGTAGAATGGTATGATGAAAACTTGCGCGACGTGTATGACCAAGCTTTTGAGCTGGCGGTACACAAAGAGGTACGGCGCGGTATAGTGGAAGAGGGCGTGCGGCCAGATGGGCGTAAGTTAGATGAGGTGCGGCCACTTAGTTCGCAGGTGGGAATATTGCCACGTACACACGGGTCTTCGCTATTTACTCGTGGTGTGACGCAGGCGATGAACATAGTAACTTTGGCGCCGCTAAGCTATGCGCAAGAAGTAGATACTATGGAAGTGACAGATGGCAAGCGTAGATACATGCATCACTATAATGCACCACCGTATACAGTAGGTGAGCCAGGTAGAATGGGTGCACCAGGGCGGCGTGAGATAGGCCACGGGTACTTAGCGGAGCGCGCGCTAGTGCCGGTACTACCTAGTGAAGAAGATTTCCCATATGCAATACGTAGCGTAACTGAAATAATGTCGCAAAATGGCTCTACTAGTATGGCGGCAACTTGTTCTAGCTGCATGGCACTGATGGATGCAGGTGTACCGATAAAGCGTCCGGTGTCTGGCGTAGCGATGGGGCTAATGGTGGATGTGCCAAAGGGCGCAGAAATCACTGCCGATGATATAGATAAGGCATATGTACTGACGGACTTAATGGATGCGGAAGATTTTGCTGGAGATATGGACTTTAAGGTGACTGGCACCAAGGAAGGTGTAACAGCACTGCAGATGGATATGAAAGTGCATGGGCTTCCAGTAGAGATACTAGAAAAAGCCATAAAGCAGAGCCATACGGGGCGGATGCATATACTAGAGCACATAGTGAGTGTAATAGATAAGCCAAGAGCAGAAATAAGCAAATATGCGCCGCAAATAGAAAAGTTGATGATAAATCCAGACAAGATAGGTGCCGTGATAGGTAAAGGTGGGGAAATGATAAATAAGATCACTTCCGAAACAGGTGCCGAGGTAGATATAGAAGAAAATGGCCTAGTAACAGTGTCTGGTAACGACCCAGAAAAAATACAAAAAGCTTTGGACTGGATACGTGGGCTAGTGGAAGAGCCAGAAGTAGGAAAAATCTACAATGGTACAGTGGCGGCGATAAAAGATTTCGGTGCATTCGTAACTATACTACCTGGTATAGATGGCATGCTACATATATCACAGATATCTGATAAGCGGCTAAAGAGTGTAGAAGAAGTGCTACACATGGGCGACAAGGTGCGAGTGCGGCTAGTAGCGATAGATGATAAGGGCAGGCTGTCGCTGACTATGAAGGGGCTAGACTAATATTCTTGTAATATATGGATAAGATACGGAATTTTTGCATAATAGCGCATATAGACCATGGAAAATCTACGCTAGCAGACCGCATGATGGAGCTGACTGGTACGGTAGAGAAGCGGGAGATGAAATCTCAGCTGCTAGACAGTATGGAACTAGAGCGGGAAAAGGGTATTACCATAAAGCTGGCGCCAGTGACGATGCGGTGGAAGGGCTATACTTTGAACCTGATAGACACGCCGGGGCATGTGGATTTTTCGTATGAAGTATCGCGAAGCCTGCAGGCGGTAGAAACGGCGGTGCTGGTGGTGGATGCTACGCAAGGGATACAGGCGCAGACACTGGCTAATGTGTATCTTGCTATAGAGCAAGACCTTACGATAATACCAGTGATAAACAAGGTGGATTTGCCAGCGGCAGAGGTGGAAAAGACTGCGGCGGAGATAATGAATCTTTTGGGGTGTAAGCGAGAAGAAATAATAGAGGCGAGCGGCAAGACTGGGTATGGAGTAGATAAAATATTGGACGGGATAATAGAGGTGGGGGTACCGCCGAGAGTTGACTAAATAGCATTACGTGCTATAATATATAAAGTTCTTGAATAAGAATGTAGTTTATCATGAATGGGGGAATAATATGTCACTGAATGTGTATTTTGTGCGGCATGGACAGTCTGAGGCAAATCTTCATAGGGAGTTTTACGACGATGCGGAGGCAGGACTTACGCTCATGGGTAAGGCTCAGGCGGCGGAAGCCGGCGAGCTTATAAAAAACTTCCGTGTAAGATTTGTGGCGGTATACTGTTCGCCGTACAGACGTGCAAAAGATACTTGTGCGCTTGCTCTGGAATCCGTAGGTCTTAACAATTACAAAATAATCTACGATGACAGGCTGATGGAGCGGCAGTTTGACGGGTTGTTTGGGAAAGAGTTCACCAAAGAACAGTATGTAGAGCTGTATGATTATAGCTCTGATTTGTCTGAAAGAGTAGGAGTGGAAACTCTCGAGCGCTTAGAGGCTAGGGCAAGAGATTTTGTCGATGAGATGAAAGCAAAGTATAGTTCTGGTAATATCCTAGTATTCTCGCATGGAGTTTTGGGCCTGGCGGTAGAGACCGTGGTAAACGGCCGACCGGCGTCTGGTAGTATGTACGATATGAGGCTCATGAAGAATTGCGAGATAAGGAAGTACGAGCTAAAGTGACATTCGGGCTCGGCGTAGTGCTGAGCCTGTTTTCATGGTATAATATTGATATGTCTACTAGGGCTTTGATATTTGATTCGTATTTTGATGATTACCGGGGTGTGGTGCTGTATGTGAGGGTTTTTGAGGGGGAGATTGCTAAGAATGCGGAAATACTGATGATGGCGGCGGAGGCGAAAGGTTTAGCGCTAGAGGTAGGGGTGCTGACACCTAAGATGACGCCACGCGATAAACTATGTGCGGGAGAAATAGGCTATATAGTAACCAACCTTAAGACTACGCGGGAGGCCAAGGTGGGCGATACCGTGACTTTGGCAAAGATGCCAGCACAGGAGGCGTTGCCTGGGTACAAGGAGGTGTTGCCTTTTGTGTATGCGGGGTTTTTTCCGGTGAGTAATGATCAGTATAAAGATTTGCGTGAGGCTATAGAAAAACTGGCGTTGTCTGATTCGGCGCTGAGGTTTGAGCCAGAAAATTCGCCGGTGCTGGGATTTGGGCTGAGGATTGGGTTTTTGGGGCTGCTACATATGGATATAATTCGCGAAAGACTAGAGAGAGAATTTGGGCTGGACCTTATAGTGACAAACCCATCTACGAATTATGAAGTAGTAATGAATAATGGTGAGGTGCGCGAGATAAAGTCTGCGGCGGAGCTGCCGGATGTGAGCGAAGTAAAAGAAATACGCGAGCCTTGGGTGAAGGGTGAAATAATCTTGCCAAAAAATATGATTGGCAATGTGCTAAACTTAATAAACAGTAAACGTGGGCACCAGACCAACCTAAGCTATATAGAAGAGCGTGCGGTGATAGATTTTGAGGCGCCGATGGCGAATTTACTAACTGACTTTTACGACCAGCTAAAGTCGGCCACTAGTGGGTATGCTTCGTTTAACTACGAACTAAATGGCTATAAACCAGAGGACTTAGTGAGAGTAGACTTTTTGGTGGCGGGACACAAGATGGATGCGTTATCTATAATGTGCCACCGGAGTGAAGCTGAGGCGATAGGGCGTGAGGTAACAAAGAAACTAAAAGAAGTAATACCGCGGCAAAATTATGAGGTAGCACTGCAGGCGGCGATAGGCGCAAGAATAATAGCACGGGAAACAATAGGTGCGTATCGCAAGGATGTAACAGTGAAGATTCATACTGGCGATAGAGACAGAAAAGCAAAGCTACTAGAAAAACAAAAACGTGGTAAAGCGCGGATGAAAAGATTTGGCAAGGTAGATATACCAAGCGAAGCTTTTACGGTGATGCTGAAGAGGGACTAGTGGTAGGATTGGCGTTTGGTGGGGCTTGATAAAAGCCAATGGATATTTTGGGCGGAATATATGGTATAATTTAGATTATGAATAAAAAAGGTATATCTTTCTATTATATCATACTTCTTATGTTTTTGCAAGTGGTGGTGGTGAATGTGCCGAATACGATGGCTATAACAGAGGCACAGAGTAAAGCGATAGTAGGGCGTTGCGATGCGATAAAAGAAGATTTGAAAAAGGTACAGAAGGAAGATGCTAGGACGCGGGTGTATCTTGGTGG
>JAZNGO010000055.1:0-6219 GCA_045576515.1 Candidatus Nanosyncoccus sp.
AATTTACCCCACCCAGCATAAACCTCTAGCTAAAGAAATTATAGAAAAAGGCGGCGCCGTCATTAGCGAATATGCTCCTAAAAACGCTCCCCGTAAGGCTCCCTTCGCCCCTGGTGAATTTATAGATAAGCTCACCAAGGAGCGCCGACAAGACCCAAAAGGGGCATTTCTACACCGTAATCGTCTGGTAGCGGGCCTAGCCGATATAGTGGTGGTAGTAGAGGCTACCGAAAAATCCGGTTCTCTTAATACCGCTGCGCACGCTTTAGAGCAAGGTACAGAGGTATTTGCCGTGCCAGGCAATATTACTAGCCCTTATTCACAGGGGTGCAATAAGCTCATCCGCCAAGGCGCCAACCCCTATACCTCCCCAGACGATATTCTGCGTATACTTTTCCCCGAAGCCTACCTTAAAAAGCGCAAAACCTCCGGCCAAATGCTACTTTTTGGCGACACCGAAGAAGAAACTGCTATCCTAAAGGCCCTATCTGAGGGCCTAAGAGATGGCGAGGATATAATGCATTCTCTAGAAATGTCGGTAGCTAGTTTCAATCAAGTCATTACTATTCTCGAAATCAAAGGCCAGGTTCGCTCTCTTGGCGCCAATAAATGGGCGCTAAATTAGACAAAATACACCAAAATATAGCAACTATTCCGAAGGTAAAGTGGCCTTATCTCTAGTGTATGTAGTTAAATGTCCCCACTGCGCTAGCTGGTATAGTGGAACGAATCACACGGTACGGTATACCGTAGTTCATTTCAGACATGATTATGGAGCCATCTGGATTTACCGCCTCTACATAGCCCACGTGGCCATACCACCCAGCCGTAGTCTGTAGTATCGCCCCAGCTGATGGTGTATTGTCCACTAAGTAACCTGCCGCGCGAGCGTTGATTGCCCACATATTAGCGTTTCCAAGCAAAGGCAAATCTTGGCGGTTGTACCACGCCCACTGCGTACACTGGCCAGGAGTATACCATGGACCACCTAGGTCGTAGAAATACCCCACTACCTCTATATTTTGCCGCACCGAGCTACTACCTAGATAAGTATAAGTGTAGTTATTGGTATATTGTTGCGCAGGCGCCACGTACTCTGGGCGCTCTGTTTCAGGCAGTGTCCCGCCTTTTATTACTATACGCATACCCTCAGACACCCCAGACACCTCAAGGTCGTTTAAGGCTATAATCTCGGCCGCATTTGAGCCGTATTTTTCTGCTATAGATTCTACAGTATCACCAGATTTTACGGTGTACACTATCCCAGAAGAGCTTGGGATGTATAGAATTGTGCCCGCATCCACCTCAGTAGTTTTTAGATTGTTGCTCCAGCGGATATCATCAGCAGATACGCCGTACTTAGCGGCAATAGTATCTACATTTTCACCTTCGCTTACGGAGTATTCTATTACCCCGCGCGAAATAGCAATATTGGTAATATTTGGCTTTTCTAGCTTGCCTGTGGCAGTCTGCCCAGAGTCATACATGGTATTGGTAATTACGTAGTTAGAAGCCACATCCGACGCGCTAGCTAGCCCCAAAGCATCAGACAAATCTGCCACCATGTATAGCTCTGTGAGCTGGTCGGTAGAAACATTATAGTCATTTGCTGCAAAGGTATCTAGGCTTAAGCTCACTTCGGAGTTATGCTTATCTATAGATCCCACAAAAACCACCAGCATAGTGGCTAGCCCCGCTATTATATAGGGCAAAGCGCCTTTATACTTTTTTATATCAAATTTCTTCTTTTTTGCTGTCATAATGATACATTACAGAGGGTTTGACAATGTCTATATATATTTTGAATATGTTCATCCTCCGTATAACTATAATACATCATTCCATCATCACCTGTCAAGAAGTAAAGGTAAGAAGTATCCGCTGGCTCTGCTACCGCCAGTAGTGCAGAAAGGCCAGGATTAGAGATAGGCCCACACGGTAACCCTGCATAAAGTCTGGTATTGTAGCACGAATCTATAAGGAGCGCAGACTGGTTATCGCCATATATCCGCCTCTCAGGGTCAATTATATCTACCGCGTAAGACACTGTTACGTCGCTCCCTAGTAGCATACCATTGTCTAGGCGCGATAAAAACACCTGCGCTACCTTGGGCTGGTCTGCTGAAGTGGCCTCTTTTTGTACTACAGATGCCAAGGTAATACCCTCGTACAGCGATAGCCCTTGCAAGGCATACTTAGCCTCTAGGTTGTTTTTCTCTATCACCTCCCCCATTCCACTTAGGAAAGTTCTAAGTACTTCTTCTACCGTAGTGCCTATGTAAAACTCATGCGTTTCACCGTAGAGATACCCTTCTAAGCTTGCGCCCTCAGGCCTATCTTTTAGAAAATCAAAGTCATAATTTGTCGTCAGAGCTTTATCTACCTCTGTAGCCGTATAACCCAGCTCCATTAAACTGTTCTTCACGTCAAAAATTGTCTCCCCTGGCAAAATCGTAAAGTTGAAAGTAGTAGCATAGTCGCTGCCCTCCTCTAATTTAGCAATTATTGCATCTGCATCCATATCTTTGGTAAATAAGTATACTCCACTCTTAAAATTTGCATCAGGCTTAAATATCTTTAGATACATTTCAAAAACAAATGCATTCTTTATAAGGCCTTTGCTCTCGAGATTTCTAGCAACTACGGACTTTGAATCGCCCTCATTTACAGCGAATTCTATAGTTTCGCATGTGCAGTTACAATCCGGCGGACATGAAGCCGGGTCTACGGCATTTAGCTGGGCTTTTGCCCACACAAACCCGCCCACAAGCAACAAAACCAATACAACAGGTACTATTATCAAAATCCATTTTGTGACTTTTTTCATTTCGTGCTTTACTTTCTTGGTTTTTAGTTTTGCTTTGTCTGCTTCTTTTTTAGCCTTGTTAGAGGCGAATTCGCGTGCTTCTACCGCCGTAGCTTTTGCCTTAGTGGCCATTTTGGCCATGGGCGACATTTCGCCGGGGATGGAATCTCTAGGGAGATTCTCTGCCATAGAAGCGTTTGCATCTGCCACTGTAAAACTTTCCAAAAAATCTTGTAGTATTATACTAGCTGCTTCGGCGTCTATCTCGCCCTTCTCGTAATTTTTCTTGCGCGCTTTTAGGCGCTCCTCTGCTACTACAGAGGTGAGTGATTCATCTTGAAACTTTACTCGTGCCCCTGGTAGCTGCTCTACCAAAGTCTTAGCAAACCGCCTCACATATGCAGACTGGGCTGTTTCGTTACCTTCATTGCTGCGCGGCATACCCAGCACAAATAGATTAGTATTGTTTAATTTGGCTATTTTAGCTATTTCCTGCCATTCTGAGCCGTCCGCAGCCACATACCCTACTGGTACCGCAATTCTAGTGCTAGAGTCCGCACGCGCCACGCCAATGCGTTTTTCGCCCACATCCAGTGCCAAAATCTTCATCTGATGGTATTCTCCTGTCTATGCCTACCCCTGTCAAGCAATATTCTTAGCACTACTGTTCCTTTACTTCCATGTTGATGGTGATTTTATTGGTGTCACCAGGCACCACGCTTACCCATGGGTAAGACTTATCTATAGTTACGGAGGTAATGCCATTTATGTTCTTGAGGTCGTGCTGCGCATCGCCGATGCCCTTACCCTTTATCATCTCTAGAATGTCGTTTTCTGTGACCTTTGGCCCTACAGCGTAAGAAGTCTTTAGTTTGCCAGAATACCCAGCATCACCCTTTACGAAATTATCTATATAAGGGTCTTTTATCTCGTATACTTTTTGGTCGTCCCCTATTTTAGCCTTTTCGTTGATAAATTCCTCTAGCTTGGCCTTATCTACGGTGAAAATCGTAGCCGTAGTGGTGGCTTTGAGCACTGGTTTTTGTCCATCCTTTACTTCCTCGCCAGCCGCCGGAGTGGCCACTGCCGCCGAAGTATCCTGTGTAAAGCTACTGTCTATAGCAAGTGCGCTATCACCTATATCTTCTAGCAGCTTAGCCTTATTTTCGTCCTCTTTCGATGCTTTTAGCTCGTTCTTGGCTTTCTCTATATCGGCCTGTTCTACCACTGTTACTATATTATCTGTACCGCCACCCATAGCTTTGTCGGAATACACTCCTACATCAGCCGTGGTGCTCCAGCCAGAGTTAGATGCCGCAATATTATAGTTGGCGCCAGCATTCGCTGCGGTTACCTTTATGCGTGCAGACACCTGGCAGCCAGAGGTAATCGCCGAAATTTGCCCGTTATTTTCGCAGTTACTTACTGTTTTACCGTCCCAAGATAGCGTGGCGCTTTCATCAGCTGTAAAGTTCAGCCCATTTATAGAGAAAATCGAACCAGAGCTTATCTGCTTATTACCCTTTTCATTGAAATACGTATACACTACTACGTCACCAGTAGCTTTTTCGCCTAGATTCTTTTGACCCGTAGCGGTAAATTCTACCTCTGTTACGGTCTCTAGCTTTTTCTCTTGCAGGTAAAATTTGCCTTCTTTAGCGTTTTCATCGGCCATGTTAGTGGTGAAAGTCACTGTTTCGGAGAAACTATTGGACTCAGTACTTATACCTACGGTAATTGTCACCGCGGGAGCTATGACAAATGCCCATACTAGCGCTATTATTAGCACTACTATACCAATACAGCTAAATATTGTCAGCTTTTTGTGGGCTTTTATCCAGTCTATTACGGGGTTCCCAGTTTTTGCCGATTTAGCCTTTTTGTCGGCTTTTTTGGCTTTAGACTTGGACTTTTTATCATCCTCATCATCTTCTTCATCTTCATCCGCATCGGCTTCGGCGGCTTCAGCATTTTTGACGTTGTCTATTTCTTCCTCTATCTGCTCTTCCGGGCTGCTAATTACTTCCTCTTCAGATGTTACTTCTATCTCTGTATCGGCATCAGGAATTGTGGGTGGAGTCTGCAAATTTTTGGTAACTGGTATTCTGGTAGTAGCGGCCAACTTTACTATAGATGGGTCTGTCGTCACTAGCACTATAGTTTTTTCGGCAGTTTTCCCTACCTTGGAAATTAACTTGATATTTACCACGCTGCGGAACACTCCGGCTTTTTTGGGTGGCACCAAAGCTACAATTTTGGCTTTGGAATTTTCGATTTTGGTGATGATATCAGTAATATCATCCTCTGGTTCGATATAAATAACATCCTTGTTCATATAAAAATAATACCACATTTTTTCACGCTTGTGTTAAAATATATATAAATGAGCATTTTCAATCGCAATAAATCCGCAAATAGTCGCGCTAGCCAGGCTGAAATGGTTCTGCGCAATATTCACGACGGCGTGATTATTGCAGATGGCTCTGGCGTGGTGCAGTTTATCAATCCCGCTGCTGTCCGCATGATTTCTTGTGGTTCCGCCGATAAAGCCACCGGTCTAGACTACGGTTTAGTTGTTAAAATAGAGTCCAAAGAAGGCCGCGAACTCTCCGAAGCCGAAAATCCTCTCGTGCAGGCCATGCGCACAGGCCAGCCACTGGACAATTACCAGGCTTGCATCATCATGTGGCAAACCGGCCAAAGATTGCCAGTGTCTATTTCCGTATTGCCGGCCGACGGTAAAAACCAGCACCGTATTATCACCTTCCGCGACATCACTAAAGAACTAGCCGAAGAAGGCGAGCAAACAGAATTCATCTCTACGGCCTCGCACGAAATGCGTACCCCTGTAGCTACCATCGATGGCTATATTTCCCTCGCGCTCAATCCCCAAACCGCCACTATAGACGAGCGCGCAAGAGGGTATCTCAATGCAGCGCATGCAGCTTCGCAGCACCTTGGGCTTTTGTTTCGCAATTTACTCGACATCACCAAGCTAGACGATGGCAAAATTCGCCCGCATTTCGAGCCGGTAGATATGGTGCCACTGGTACGGTCTATTGCGCAAAGTTACTTGCCGCGCGCCCGCGATGCCAAGCTCAATTTCAAATTTGGCACAGAAGATGACGCTAGCTTTGGTCTAGGCCGCCGCATGGAGCAGCCGGTTTTTGGCTACGTAGACATAAACTTCATGCACGAAATCTTAGACAACCTTATCGAAAACGCTCTCAAATACACTCCCTCCGGCGGTGCTATTTATGTAAATGTGCGTGGTGATGGCGACAAAGCCCTCATCAATGTTACCGACACTGGTATCGGCATTTCCGCCGAAGACCTCAGCCATATTTTCCAAAAATTCTACCGTGCGGACAATTCAGACACCCGTACTATTGGCGGCACCGGCCTTGGCTTAT
>JAZNGO010000056.1:0-5094 GCA_045576515.1 Candidatus Nanosyncoccus sp.
ACTTCTGCTACTGTTCTACCAGATTTTACTTCTTTTACTGCATTATATCTAGCTTTTTCTTGCAGTTTTGTATTATTATAGGACATAGGTAGTCCCTCCTTTCTGTGATTATTATTTTGCTTTATATCTACAGTTTAGAGGGCTACCTTTTTGTTTGCAATATTTGTTGCGAAGGTGTTGAGTTATTACGTAGCACTTGACTAAATTAAAAAAGTATGATATACTGATACAGTAGTTGTTTAAAACTATCAGCGTATAGTGTTCTTCCCTGGAGATTTAACCCTCCCCGTTATGTGGATAGCGATTATAAGGATAAACATGACCGAAAACCTGCTGATTGGCGCAGTGGCTTCAGCTATCGGTATAGTGGTGGCAGTTGCTATCTATGTCACTGTTTTCTATGTGTTCATAAAAATTGCGATAGCAGACCGCAAAAACTACCCAAGCAGAGCGGCAAATAGCCCCACTAAAATATATCACGATGTTATGGGGTTTATACTGTTCCCGCTTTTGATGACACCGCAGTGCGTATTCTATGTCATTAGTCACATAGAGAACAACGTGGGCATAACATGGTCATTGTTGTGGGTATTCATCCCGCTTGCACTCTATATCTCATGCGTAGTATATGATATGCATAAAGGATTTACCGCTCAAGACATAAAAGCCCGTCACCCGGAAGACTGGAAACCTATTTGGCAATCCATCTGCGAACACCACCGTTAAACAAGTATCAAAAGCTCGACATTCGTCGAGCTTTTTTGCGACTTTTCAATTATAAAATAGGGTCTAATAGACAAAATGTGTGTATGCTAATGTTTAATTAATATTTCAAAAAGGAGAAAGTTCAGCTATCCCAGCAAGCAAGAACTTTCTCCTTTTTGTTTTTGTTTCTCTTTTGCTTCTTTTCTCTTTGTGTAAAACTAAGGAGTGAGCCTAAATGGCTCACTCTTCTGCTATCCTAATAAGTATAGATTAATTAGTTAGGAGATAGCACATGAACAGTAAACACTGCCCATATTGTCATTCTAACATAGATGTAATCAAATTTGGCACTACTAGTAGTAAAAGACAAAGGTTTAAATGTAAAAAGTGTGGTAGGACTTGGACCTCAAAACCACATATTCAGGTATTGGCTAAATTTATTTGGGATGACTTTATATTTCATAATATGAATATGTCTGAACTAGCTAATAGGTATAAAATGAGTGGGAGAAGTATTCGTAGGAAAATGGGGCTATATTCTCCACCAAAAATTCCAAGCCAAGCAGATGTTATTGTTATGGATGTTGCTTACTTTGGGCGTTCCTGGGGCCTTCTAATGGTCTTGAACGTACATAATAGCAAGGTTCTATATTGCGAGCCAACTAGTGGCTATGAAACAGTATGGGATTACGAGAAGGCTATACTGGAATTAGCAGAATACGGAGTACATCCTAAAGCTGCAGTAGTAGACGGCAAGAAGGGTGTTATAAATATGCTGGAAGACTATGGCATTCTAGTCCAAATGTGCCAATTCCATCAGAAAAGAATTGTAAGAACCTGTATTACCAATAACCCAATCTATGACGAAAACAAAGACTTAAAAGATATAACAGATAGTCTTACACATGTAAAACGTAATACTTTTGAAACAATGATTTATGTTTGGAGGACAAATAACTTTAATTGGTTAAAGGAACGCACGTACTACGATAACGGTAAATGGGAATACACCCATAAGCTTACTAGACGGGCCATAAGAAGCTTGTTTCACAATTTACCATACTTGTTCACATTTGAAGACTACCCAGAGCTTAATATTCCCAATACAAACAATAAACTAGAAGGAATACATAGCGAACTAAAACGAAGACTAGCAAACCGTCGTGGGCTTAAGAAACAACAGAAAATTCAGTTCGCACGAATTTTCTTATCTGGAAGAACAGAGGTGTAAAAACACACATTTTGTCTATTAGACTAAAAAACGCACATTTGTGCGAAGACTTTTCAAAAAGTTGTGATCTGGTGCCCGGAACAGGATTTGAACCTGCACACCTTGCGGCATATGCTCCTAAGGCATACGTGTCTACCAATTCCACCATCCGGGCGTGTCCTTATTATATCATATTTCCACAAAAAACGAGGTATTTTCCTCGTTTTTGCTAACTTTCGCTAAAAACCTAGGCTTCTCTTTTAGCTAGTACTGCCGAAACAATGTACATAGTGAGTGCACCGGCTACTAATGCTATAGGTAGCACATCCTCTGGGCCAGTGTTTGGCATACTGTCACTGCTCTTGGTTGTTGCCACGCTTTTATTGCTATTAGATGTAGCGTTAGAAGAAGTACTAGTAGTGCTTTCCGCGGATTTGTTTTTGCTGCTTGCGGCTTCCTCTGTAGTGTCGGTAGTCTTATCCTCAGTAGCTTTACCTCCCGAGTCCTTATCTGCAGTCTCGGCACTTTCGCTGGTGGTGCTTTCTGCCTTTTCTTCGGTTTTCTCCTCGGACTTTTCTTCTTCCTTTTGTTCAGATTCCGCCTTCTCCTCGCCCCTATCGTCTTTTACTACAAAGACGGAATTATCATCTTTGTTGATATCTACACGAGTAGATTTCTTTGTGGCTACTACTATTATGGCCACGATTAGCATTAATATAATCACCGCAATAGCAGTAGTAGCAGCTATTATTTTGCGACGTTCTTTTTTCTCCACCTCTTGTTGTTGGTACATAGTGTATACTCCTTATCTTATAATTATAGCACACTTGCGCCAAAAAGTCAAAAGAAAGCCAGCACCTGGGTGCTGGCTACGGCCTAAATATCCTTGACGGGCAGAATGCTCAGGCCAAAGGAGCGATAAATAGAGGCTCCGGCTTTGATGATGCCGCGAGTAGTGATTTCTGCATAATATGCGTACATCTCATTTTCCCGAGAGCTAGTCCAGATATAACCATGTCCGCTGTTGAGAATATTATATATGCTGGCTCTAGGAATGCGTGCATAAGCTGTCATGTCGTTGGGGCCGATATATCCCCGCAAAGGCAGGTCCGCCGGCCCAAAGGAGTATTTGCTAATTGCATCCATTTCTTCTTCTGTGGGGAGACGCCAGCCTGTGCCTAGCTTCCCCTCATCGCTAAGGGCTTTGGCAGTGGCCCAGTTGAAATATGAACTACTACGCTTTACCATAATACCGTTGGGCAGTATGTCATCCTGTGTAGCCACAAATACTTCCGGCGCCAGTTTAAGCCGCAGGGGCTCAATAATAATGCCGTTTTTGTCCCATGCTTCCGAAATAGCATCACGCTTGGTGTTTCCACCTGCTATAGCTTTAGTATCCATCATCGTCTTCTCCTTAATGTACTATTCTGGGTACCGCCCAGTACGGATGTATCACATCACACTATTATATCACGCTAACGCCAAAATGTCAATTATGCCCCATCAAGCCAAGTAAAAGCCAGCACTTAAGTGCTGGCTAGGCGTGTATTGCCGGACGATTCCGATACCGGGTATTCAAAACACGGACTTTTGGTTAGCGCCTTGAGATAAAGCGCAGTCTGACGTTTGGCAGAGCGAAGGTTATGCTCTGTGCAGTTGCCGCAGTGTATCGATGTTGCATTAGGAATTTCGCCATCATAGTTTACGATATATCTGCACATATCCATGATTAGCCTATGAATGTCGCTGTCCTTTACTACATGATAGTCGCCGGCCAGTACCAGGTAAAACCCGGTCTTACTTCCTATCGGGCTGAAAAGAATTACCTTGTCACTCCACACTGGGTGACTGTGCAAAAATTCCGAGCCCAAGTGCTGGATAGTGTGCACTACCTTGGCGCTCATTGTTGCGTTGTTTTCCCAGGGGTCATGTGGTCTTTTAAACCTAACATCTAGCGTAGTACATACCGCGCCATTTGCATACGTGTATTTACTATACACATATATGCCCGGTTTCAAAAACCTATAATTTGCCCCAGAGCTATAAATCACGTTAGACCCATCCATTTGCATCTCTCCTTATAAGGTACAATTTTGCTTACCGCCCACTAGGGGCGTATAGCATCTGCCTATTATCCCACGAAGCCCTAAATAAGTCAAATTCATTCCACAAAAATTCCGGGCGCCCCTCCGCCCGTAATCTTATACTTTGGTCAGCGCACCAAACACCGCACGGCTTTGCCGCTTGCTTTTTGAGAGAAACCACTTGTATCTATTCCTGAACTGTTGAAAGAAAGATTAGCGGTAGTAATATTCCCATAAACAAGAATAAGTGAAGAAGAAAGATAAAAACCGTGGTCATTTGCGAAGCCGGGGCCCTGAACGTTGTACCCACCGCTTAGGTAAAAATTCGCAATTGTCCCTGGACCTGCTTGACTGTAGAAATTACCGCTAGTATCGGAATAAGAATCTCTCGTTCCTTGGGGGTTCATGCCATAGGCGACGGCTAATCTGTAGAAATCGGAATTATCCGATACATACGAGCCTGAATTTGGTAGCTTCCACCCCTTGGGGCAAATGCTATAGGAAGAATTGCTATTCTCTAAAGTATCAGTTTCGTCTCCCGCATTGGCAACTGTCCAAGAGTAATAGCTATAACAAGGCTGATTCCCCACGCCGCAATCCGTATTATTGCTATTGTATAAATCTTGAAAATTCTCATGAGAAGAAGACTCTGGTAGCGTGTAGTACGCAACATCGTTATATCCACTTGGGACGTCAGATGTTTCACCATATAAAGGCGTCCCGCCGGTTAAGTTTAGGTTTTTCGTCATCCAAACTTTACCATCCTTTAGTTTTGCTATTGTATATTCTTGCTCATCTCGTTTGTCTCTAAGTGTATAAGTTTCTTCTTCCGGCATAAATGCTATGAGTTTAGTTTTCTTTTCTTCTGTCATTGTAGCAAAATCTTGCATATAAGTTAAACTATCAATTGGATTCTGTTCGCTGATATTGTACTCTAACTCTCCTTTGTAACTCCCAGCAGGCATATCTTTATCTACCTTTATAGTATAGTAAATGTTTACCGCTTCATCTTGTACCATATCATTACCTTTTGTGATGGTAGCAGGAGTATCTACTAGTGGTATAGGTAGGTATGTAGTATCTTCACTTGGTTCT
>JAZNGO010000057.1:0-19732 GCA_045576515.1 Candidatus Nanosyncoccus sp.
AACGCCGGTGTCAAATACCAGCATTCCGGCATCAAAGTCAATAAGTTTTTTGAAACTTCCGCAAAGCATATCTACGCCATCGGCGATTGCCTAGGCAACGAATCATCTTCCGAGCGTGCCGAATACGAAGGTGCCATGCTAGCCTCCAACATCATCAACAAAACAAAAAATTCTGTCGATTATAGCGGTTTTGTCCGCGTTATCGACACTTACCCTCAGGTAGCTACCGTCGGCCTCAGCGAAGACGACCTCACCCGCCGCGACCGCAAATATTTTAAAGCTATCATTCCTCTCACCGACACTCTCGCCAGCACCATCTACCACACCGACTATGGCTTTATTAAGCTCCTTACCGACAAGCGCTCTTACCGCATCCTTGGCGCCTCCATAGTGGCTCCTCACGCCGCTCTCATGGCCGAAGAGCTAGCTCTCGCCATCCGGCACAATCTCACCGCCACCGACATCGCCAGCACACCCCACATTGCCGATACGTACAGCTACGCTATCCGCCTCGCCGCCAAGGCCATCATCACCCACAAAAAATAATCAACCCTAGATTCAGCCTGAGTTAGGGGGGTAACTCAAGCTGAACCCAAAATTGATTATTGGTTTCTTTTTACAAACTGAAAACGTACTTTTTGGTTGTGGGGGTTGGATTTGAACCAACGTTCACCCCTTGGGCCGTTCCGATGGTTCAAATCCCCATCTCGAATTATTATTCTGGAAACGTGCTATTTTATGGTTGTGGGGGTTGGATTTGAACCAACGACCTTTTGGTTATGAGCCAAACGAGCTACCAGGCTGCTCTACCCCACGACATATACTACCCATTCCCATGGGTACATTACCATTATAGCGCACTTTCCCCCAAAAGTCAACCCCACGCCACCCACAGCTTTTTCACTATTACCTTATTCACTGCAATTGAGGAACATTAAGACAAAATCACCTTTAGGTGCATTTTGCCGCCGGAGGGGCGAAGCAATGCGATATAATCTCTGATTATCGCATTGCGAAGCTTCCGAAATGCAGTGAATAAGGCAGTACATATACATACTTCTAGCCACGCGTTTAAAACCACCCCCTATTTGCTAGGGGGTGGTTTTGCACCTAATCAATTCGCGCGCTAATTAATATATTCTTAGTTACGAATTTATTAAATTAGGCCTTCTTTTTAAGAGTCAAAAACCCATTGCGCTCATTCTCGCAAACCATGCGGTCTGCAGGTAGGTCGCAAGGAGTACCCTTACCACCTTCAGCGCTCTTGGTGAAGAAATAAATAGTCTGAGGTTTGCCACCACGTAGGGTAACTTCAGATTTGTGCAAGTAGTACTTTACTCCCTTGCTATTTGTATGTTCGTAAGCCATTCAGCTTCCTCCTTAAGTTAATATATTCTTATCTTATGACTGCGCGCCCCAATTGTCAAGAGGTTTTTTGTACTTTTTCCAGTTTTTAGCTAAACAACAGAGATAGTCTCAATATTATCCACACTATCCCTCTAATAAAAATTACAACAATAACCACTAGCGTAGCCGCAAGCATCAGCCCTGTTAGCGTCGGCGCCCACACCGGCGATGCATAATTATGGCGGTATAGCTCCGTAGAAGGCAAGCTCGCCGCTATAGTATCGTTTAGCTCATCCGCCGCCGGGTATTTCTGTATTTCCCCCACCATACAGTTTATATAGTTGGCATCACTCCAGCTCCACCCATTGGCTATAGCCTGCGGCTGGCACACATCCGAAGCCATTTTATATATATTGCCATTTGGGTTGCTATCACTTGCTATCCTCGCCTCTGCCTCTTCTAGCGCCTTGTTCGCCGCTCGAATATATGTGTATTCTAGGTAAAAAGGCCCTGTACCAAAAGTCACTTCTTGCTTGCCATTATCTTCCACCACATTTATCACCACATTATGAAACACATATTCTTTTAGCATCTCCAGCGCACTAGCTACGGCTTCGTCATCTTCATTTTTATCCGCCTCCAGCACCGCATCGCGTAGCTCTGTCATGTGTATATGGTCTAGTCGCATCAGCGTAGCATCCACAAAAAGCAGCGGTATTAGGGCCACCACCAGCTGCCAAGTCTTTATCTTATGAAACTTTATCCGCCCACGCTTTTTCATATATCCATTATACCAGTTTATCGCACTTTTTACTATCAAGACATATCAAGCTTGTGTTATAATATATATGCGGTAAGCCGCAAGGCTCAAAGCAGGTCCGAGATAATGCTCACTCTGGCTTTAACATTAAAAGGAAAGACAAAGAGTATGCCTTATGGGTTCTATGCTGTACTACCTTATGTCTCAAGAGACATAATGGAGAAAAATACTCTATTTATACAGTCAAACGTCTATTTTGTATATGGTGGGAACTGGAACGGCAGCTCCAACAACGTTGGTAGCAACGGCAACTACTGGTCTAGCGTAGTCAAAAGTAGCAACAACGCGTACCAACTCAACTTCAATGTAAATGGCAATCTCAACCCCCAGAACAACAACAATCGCAACAACGGATATTCACTCCGGTGTGTAGCGCGTTAGGTTGTCTAGTTGCGTATCGTATTCCGCTATTTCTCCCATCCAGACTTTCCATTTTTAGCGTTTACCGCACCACACGTATCTATCTCATTTTCGGAAATATATACTCCCACCCTACGCCATCGTAGACTCTTTTTATCAGTTTATAGCTGTCATAGTGTGCCAAATGCCCATCATAAGACCCTATTCCTTCGATCTTACCATCTCCCGTAGTAGCAAATTTATATACAGTATCAGCGAATTTTTGAGCAACCCTCTTCCCAGGCAATATATGGTCCGCAAACACCTTCACACCCAAAAAATCCACTCCATTATTAGCTACTATATTGTACTTTTTCCTTGGATGGACACTAAGCTCTAATTCATCTATATAATCCTCTATCAAACACAAATCCGACATTGCTTTTTCTAGTTCACTTTCCTTCACTACAATATAAAAATCATCCACATATCTACCATAATTTTTGTAACCCAATTCTATCATCACAAATCTATCAAGTTGGTCCAAATAAATATTAGATAGCAGTTGTGATGTTAAATTCCCTATCACTATACCACGGTATTCTGCACTATAAAACAAACTTTTATCCGACGGCAGATCGTCCCAATCGCTTTTCCTTCCGCGTATCTTTACATCGCGTATAGGGTCATCAAAAATTATTTGTTTCCAAAGAAACTTTAAAGTGCTATATAATTCCCCACGCTCTGGAAATTGCCTATCTAACCCCCACATTGCACGCTCATACAATTTTGCATGGTCTAGACTCATAAAATACCCCCTAAGGTCACGCTTTATCACGTAACATCTCTTGGTACCATTTTCAGACACTCTACGTATCTTTCGTTGCAAATCTTTTATTCCATACAAAGTTCCCTTACCCTTGCGACACGAATATGAGGCGGATATTAATCTCGGCTCCCACCACTCTGCAGCAAACTTAAACAAAAAATGGTGCACTATGCGGTCTATAAAAGGTGCCGCAAACACCTCCCTTGTCACCGGATCGTGTATGATAAATGCTACTCCTCTACTCGGCCGATATTCACGCATCACGATAGCATCTCTTAGCCTACAAATGTTTTCTATGTCGTTCATTTCAAATCTATGCTCATCCATGGTTTTTCGCTTACCGCCTATACGAGCCTTGCCATATGCTTCAAATAGTTCCTTCAATAGAAATTCTTCATATCGCATATCATCTATATGTTATTATTTTCTTTTATTACTATATCTTGTATTTTAATAATAATATCACCAATCCTCGCGCTAGTTTTTGGTTGCCATATTCTAAGGTCTGCCAATATTTTAGTTTGATACTTTACATATTTCAGTTCCAGCTTAATGTTATCCAGGCATTCTTTCTTATTTATAAGTCCATTGGTTAAGTCCATATACAAGTGCACCATCCTGGTGCATCCGCTTATCATTCTATATCCAAAACCTTCCCTCTCTATAACACTCGGCATATTACGTACATTTTCGTAAACAGCCTTTGTTAGTTCTTCCAGCTGCACAAACAAGCTCGGCATCGCATCATCCACCATCACTACATGATTAAAGTGCCGCATTTTATAGTCATTATTGTCTATATAGTTTCTTAGTTGTTTTTCAGTAAATTTCCATGGCAACTCAAAAAACACAAAATCCCCACACTTATTTTTTGTCTGCTTCTTTTGCACATTTATCGTTTCTAGTGCACTCTCCAATTTATCTATATCCCTCACTGATACAAATCCATTCACAGATTTTACAGTATAGTCCCCATCAGTCTGCAAATTAGCTTTTAACCCTAATTTTACAGCAATACTATTTACATAAAAAAGTGCCGAGTTCCCAAACATCTTATAATATCCGCCAGTAGAACGCATCAGTGCCAAATATCCATAGTTCGTCTCCTCAAATTTCATTACCAAAGCCTTGTTTTCAGCATAAGCCTTGTTCAATTTCGTTTTTATCTGGCTATACTTAGCCTTACTCGCCTTTGTTTTAAGCCCTTCTGCTTTCAATTTAGCAAGTTCTGCTTCAATATCGGCTATACCAATTTTTGCTTTTGCTTCTTTCATTTCAAATCCTTTATGTTCTGCTTATTTGCGAGGCGCCTCGCGGCGCCAAACAGTAGAGGCACCTTACGGTGCCTCTATTTCAAGGCTACTCTTTTCTATTTTCCTTAGTGAACACAACATTACGTAACGATACTATCACGCGAATTTAGCTGAGTTTCGGAAAGACTGGATGGGAGAAATAGCGGAATACGATACGCAACTAGACAACCCAACGCGCTACACACCGGAGTGAATACCCGAAGTCGCGATAGTTGTAGTTCTGGGGGTTGAGATCGCCATCTACACCGAAGTAGAGTAGGTACGCGTAGTTGCTACTTTCGACTACGCTAGACCAGTAGTAGCCGAAGCTACCAACGTAGTAGGAGCTGCCGAACCAGTACCCACCATATACAAAATAGGCAGGGGTGTTTTGTATATTGCCACTGGCGCCAGCAGTAAGGCTTTGCATGCTTACTAGGTTTTGGTAGGACTTGTCACCACTATAGGTAGGTAGTCTCCAGCCAGCGGGGCAGATGGATTGGTTCATGTCCCCGCTATTTTTACCGCTAGAGTCATTCATAGCTACAGCAGCAGTCCAGTTGTAGTAGTTGCCTATGTGGTAGTGAGTACCACCAGAAGTAGCGGATGGGTCTGATACGGTTTCATTACTTAGATTTCCATCCCAGTTTGTATTAAGTGTGCCATCCCAGTAGAGGTCGCCCGGGTTATAGGATTCTGGAGCGGTAGTAGAGCTAGTCCAGCTAGAAGTAGTACTGGTAGATACAGTAGGTGTCCAGCTAGTACTGATGGTGGAGTTAGCTAAGTCTGTATCTGCACTGGTATAGGTCTTGCCGGCTTCTATGTCTAGATCTAGGTTTTGGGTCATCCAGATGTTACCGTCTGCTAGCTTGGCTACCCAATAGGATTTACCATCGCGGGAATCTACTGCTTCCATAGTGTCACCTTGGCTTAGTGTACTACCCCAAGTAGCTACGTCTTGCATATAGAATACTTGTTTCCACTGCGCATAAAGGTTTAGTGTAGTAGCTGGTGTCGTGGGGGCGGTGAAGGTACCTTGGTCTGGGTAAGGTGTACCAGTGCCATTTCGCTCCGTGTTCCATCCATTAAATATGTAGCCGTCTCTCACATATTCGTTTTGTGGGAAGGTAAGTGTAGAGCCACCTAGTATGATGCTAGAATTCATTTCTCCACCAGTAGCGCCATTACCGCGGTAGTTTACTTGAGATATACATTGCCACTGAGCGTAGAGGGTGAATTCTTCTACTGTTGTAGCACTAGCTTGGTAAGGTGTGCTATTACCATAGCTTATGCCAGTACCTTCTGCATTTGTATTCCAGCCGGTGAAAATACAGTTGTGGTTAGTAAAGGTATTGGCTGGGAGGTTAGATGTAGTACCACCGGCTATAGTGATAGGATCCATAGTACCAGGTTCAGTGGTATTACCATTAAAGGATATGGTAGTATAGGCCCACTGTGCGTAGAAGGTGATGTCTTGGTGCTCTTCTGTACTTGCTACGAACTCTGCCTCATCTGCGTAGCTAGTGCCTGGGTTCTCTGGTGTTGGGTTCTCTACTGTATTCCAGCCTATGAAGGTGGCGTTGGACTTAGTGAATGTATTCTTGGTAAGATTCTGTGGGGTACCTGCTACTATGGTTTGTGGTGGCATAGAGCCAGTACCACCATTAGCATCAAAGGTGATGGTAGTAGTGTAAGCCCACTGTGCGTAGAGAGTGATGTCTGCGGAAGTGTCTGGAGCTGTGAACTCTGCTTCATCTGCATAAGCTTCTCCACTGCCATCTGCTGCTGTGTTCCAACCAGTGAATACGCTACCTGTTCTTGTATAGGTATTGTGTGGGAGAGTAATAGTAGTTCCTGCTGCTATAGTTTGGTCTGGTATTGGTGTACCGCCATCACTGGTAGTACCATTGAAGGATAGGACTGTATTGTAGTGCCATACTGCATAGAGAGTAAGGGATTCGTTCTTAGTGAGGGTAAGGTTAGCTAGGATATCTTCTTCATTTGTATATGTAGGTGTAGTAGCACCTTCTGTTTCACTCCAGCCTAGGAAGGTGTAGTGGATGGTAGTGGATGGATCTACTGGAGTAAGTGGAGCAGGAGTTAAGTACTCTCCTACTACTTCTTCTATAGGAGACTCAGCTATGTTTGGTTTGTAGCCTACTGTGTTAGTAGTGAATGATTCATCATCATTGTAGTATAGGCCAGCTGCATTGTAGGTGATAGTAGCTAGGTTAGGGATAGCATCTACTACTATATTACTACCTGTATAAGTACCATATGGAGTATCTGGAGTAATGTAGAAGCCATAGTAGATGGTGGTGGTATCATTTGCTTCTGTGGCTGAGTAATCTTTGTCTGTAATGAAGGTAGGATTGTCTATATCAGTAGAAAGAGAGGTAAATACTTCATCTGCTACTGACTCTGGGTCTACTAGTGAGAGGCCATAAGTATTAGCATCAAGAGCTACTGGTTCATCTTCACTTGCTACCATAGGAATGATATTGCCAGAATCTGTAGTAGAGACTAGGTTGGTGTCTTCAGTGTGGGCAGTGAGAGTATAGCCTAGGTCTGTGGCCTCTGCTACAGTAATATCTACTGGCAGTACGGCAAAGACCGGTTTGTCTGAAAGCTCTATAGTGAGTTCTGTGCTGGATACATCTACAGTGAGGGCTGAAGAATCTTCTGTGCTTTCTGCAGCGTCACCTTCTATAGCGCTGGTAGTAAGCTTGACGAGTCCTGCTACTGTGGCTATGGATACTAGTAGTGCTAGTGCGGCTAGGCCAGGTGCATGCTTTTTAGACTTTATGACTTGTTTACATTTAGTAAGTAAGCTAATAGTACTACCTTTCCCTACTTTCTTTTTACGGTATATGACTGCACCTATTATAGCTAGTATTACTACTAGTGTAACCGTGGCTATAATGGCAGCTTCTGCTCCACCTATGCCACTAGTAAATAGCCCAGTATCTGGCACCACGGTGCCTGTGCCTGGGTCTACTGGTGTAGGGCTCGCCGGCTCTACTATGTTGAGTACTATATTACTCATTTTGTTACCTCCTTTAGGTTAATTATTATTTATTGTCATTGTTATATAATTCATTGCATTAAGGAACATTAAGGCAAAACTTGAGCGTTAGCGAGTTTTCCCGCCGGAGGGGCGAAGTGATGTGGTATACTTTTTACCACATCACGAAGCTTCCGAAATGCAACAAATGATACAACATCTATATAGTGTTAAAAAGCAAAATGCCCGGGCTTATTGCCCAGGCAAATCGCAAGGTACACTGTAGCTTACCTTGATGCTCCATAGAGCATCTCGTACGCGTTTTTCACGCGTACTACCAGCGGCTTATCTGCCGCTGCATTGGAATCTATGCCGAGATGCTTCTCGACCGACTCCAATTTCTTGATGGAATCGTCTTCCGGCAAGACCGTTAGAGCCAGGTCAAAGACCATACGTTCTATATCGCCGCCAATAGAACGGCTAACAGAGACGTTTTGGTCAGCCCCCTTCAGACCAAGCACCGACCTCTCGAGGAATTCAACCTTCTTGGGGAAAGTCAAGCCCACGGGGTAGGTTAAGCCGAGAAATTCAGCGAGATAATCTGCTTCCTCGGCCATAGTAGACTTCGGTGTTCCGTCAGGATTAATCGCCTTACGAAGTCTCTTCAGCCTTGTCCTATACGGAGCAGGACGCTCATCACGATCGTCATCAGGATCAACGGCCTCAACCTCGAAAACATCCGCATCATCGGCATCGTAATACTCGGTACCCGTTCTCTTTCCAAGGAAAAATTCTCTTAAGCTCATAATATCCCTCCTAAAGATATAATAGATAGAAAATTTTAACGTACAAAATGCGCTACAGCACCCTCATTATAGCACACATACACTTTTTTGTCAATACTTATACCACATTTATAGTAATGTTGCATTAAAAGAGGCCCCTTGCATTTTTACCTAATTCCGTATATAATTACCTATATGGTGGGATTAGCTCAGATGGTTAGAGCGTCTGATTGTGGTCCAGAAGGTCGTCGGTTCAATCCCGATATCCCACCCCATATTTAACAAACCATATCCTACGATACATAGTTGTATAATTCACTATATCAAGGAACGTTAAGGCAAAACTTGGCGCTAGCGAGTTTTGCCGCCGGAGGGGCGGAGTAATGTGATACAATCCTTGGTTATCACATTACGAAGCTTCCGAGATATAGTGAATTATACAACAACGGCATCATGCGAGTGTAGTACAGCGGTTAGTATGCAAGTTTTCCAAACTTGAGATGAGAGTTCGATTCTCTCCACTCGCACCAGAGAAAACACAGAGCATGGAGCTCTGTGTTTTCTCTGGCAATTAAACTATCTATTTCGGCAATATCAAGAAAGCTATCGTCCCTGCCACCGCACCTAGTATGATAGTTATCAGTATCGTTACCACTATACTGGCTTTACTCTCTTTGTCCGACTTATCGATAATAGTCACCGGCCCAGAAGATTTTTCCTTGGTAGGTTCTACCTTTTTAGTGTAGACATTCTTAGATAGTGGGCGTTTCGCCACCTTGCTATGGCTAATAAATGGAGATTTTGGCACCTTCATTTTACTCTTAGCATCAACATCAGCCTTAGTGACAGACTCTTCAGCAGGCTTATTTACAGACTTTTTGCTTAAATCCTGTGCCTTTGCCTCCCTCAGCTCGCTACCAGAAGTACCGAAATGCCCCCGCGACAAAGGCCTTTTCTCTACTTCAGCATGCACAAATTTTGGCCGAAAATCTTCTATTACACCATACTCAGGCTCATTTTTTATCGAAAACCCAGTCTGTACGGCCGTAATATCTTCTTCTATTACTTGTTTACGTACCACCTGCGGCGATTTCCTCACCACTTGGCGAGTTTCTGCCCTCAAAGTAGTCTGCCGAACCACCTTCCGTGGTGCAGTCTGCCTAGTACTCACATTACTAACACTATTTTTAGCCACCTTAGTACTAGGCTGCCCAGTTGCCGCCTTGGGAGCTTTCTTTGTCGGAACAAAATCTATATACCTTTTATTCATGACCGCACTCTTTTAGCTACCTCTATTATATCAACAAATTCTTTCAGTATCAAGCTCGCTCCGCCTACCAGCAGCCCATCCACCCCCGGTACAGTCAAATACCCACCTGCATTGGCAGGGCTCACGCTTCCACCAAATAGCACCGGTGTATTTTCCGCCACCTTGGCACCATACAGCTCTTTTAGCGTATTCCTTATTAACTTCACTACTTCAGCTATCTCATCTGGCGCCGCCAGTTTCGCTGCCTTTACCGAAGATATCGCCCACACTGGCTCATACGCTATTATCACCTTATCTATATCATCATCCGCCACCTCAGATAAGCCGCCTATTAGTTGGTCACGTATTACATCCGCTGTTTCGCCAAAAGCCCGTTCACTTTCAGTTTCGCCTATGCATAGTATTGGGGTGATTTTATTGCGCACGCATGCAGCTACCTTTTTAGCCACCATCTTATCATCTTCACCAAAAATATACCGCCGCTCCGAATGCCCCACTATAGCATAGTCGGTAAGCCCCCTTAGCTGCGAAAAAGAAGTCTCCCCTGTAAATGACCCGTAATCTCTATAAAATCCATTCTGCGCACACAGTTTCACCTTGTGTCTATCTACCTGTAAAGACAGCGGCTGTAACGCCAGTAGCGGTGGCGCCACCACTACTTGGATATCTCTATAGTTTGGTAATGCTTTTAGTAGCTTATGAAGATATATAGAAGCCTCACCTACCGTAAAATTCAGCTTCCAGTTGCCCACGATATATGTTTTCATATCTTTATTATAGCATGTTATAATAAAATTATTATGAAAAAAGTATTAGCATTCGACATAGACCAAACTCTCAATGTCGCCAAAACCCCTATCACCGATGACATAGCAAGTTTACTGGTACAATGTCTCGACCATTTCGAAATTTGCCCCATTTCGGGCCAAAAATTCGACCAATTCCTTATCCAAATAGTCGACCGGCTCCCTCACCCCACTCCAGAGCAATTATCGCACCTGCACCTATTTGTAGCCCAAGGCACGCAATATTACCGTTACGACACTAGCAAAAACGACTGGGTTCAGGTATACAATTACCCCCTTACAGATGAGCAAGTCGCTAAAATCACCGAAACAATAGAGCAGTCCGCTCGCGAGCTCGGCTACTGGGAAGAAGATAAGCTCGCCCCTGGCGATGAAATTATCGAAAATCGCCTCTCTCAGGTCACCTTCTCAGCTCTCGGCCAAAAAGCCGGCACCGAGGAAAAATATGCCTGGGACCCAGATTGCAAAAAACGTGAAGCCATCTGTGCCCGCTGTCGCGAACTCGCTCCCGAGTTTGAATACGAAATCGGCGGCACCACCTCTATCAACGCCATCACTCCTGGCATGAACAAAGTTTTCGGCATGACCCACCTCTTAGAAGAGCTCCATGTCCAAAAATCCGACATCCTCTATTTTGGCGATATGACCCAGCCTGGTGGCAACGATTACCCTGTAGTCCAAATGGGCATCGATACCATCACCGTTCGCAGCCACGAAGACACCGCCTATGCCTTGCGCGGTATTCTCAGTGTGATATAATATTCTTATGAATATTTTAGTGGTGGGCAACATCTTAAAAGACGTTTATCTCAATCTAGACACCCGCACCGAGCATCTCGAGTCAGATAACCATGGCACTGAATGGTTAGACCTCGGTTTTAATGCTAGCGAGCACCATTTTTACAATCGCATTAGCAGCCTTAGCGGCGCCGCTGTCTCTTTAGAAGTTTTGTCCAAACTAGGACTTCCTGCCACTATTGCTGGCTCTAGCCTCCACCTCACCCCAGACGGCCTCTCCCCCAGCACCTCAATCTCATCTCACCGCTACATTCTTATAGCCAATGAGCACCCCTGTTACCTAGCACCCAGCGAGTACCAAGTCACCGATTTTACTCCTCCCGCTCAGCCAGTAGACTACCTCTATATCGACCGTTCCGCCGAGCTTAGCGCCGATGCTGCAGCTAATATCAGTGCTTATCTAGACATTTCCCGCTCCACCAAGCTTATCCTCTATTTACGTCACCTAAGTAACCCTCACCTCACTTCGCTTATCCCCCGCGCTAGTTTGGTCTTTTTCGAGAATAACAGGGGTCCAGCGGAACTTTCACAGGCGCTTGCTTCATTTGCTATCGACCCAGCCAAGCTTGTATCTATCTCCGATACCAAGCTTTCCTACCTCAATACCTCTGAACACATCTCCATTAGTAGAGTAGATATATCCACTCATCTTTCTATCTACTCTGTTGCATCCGCCACTATTCTTGGTAGTTTTATTCTCGGGCATTCCGTACCCCATGCTCTAGCCCTCGCCCGCGCCAATGTCGAACATTCCAGGCTTAATACCAGCTTATCTCTTGCCGCTCTAGAAGGCGTAGTCCAAAACACTTCTCCATCTGCAAATATTGAGCTCATCGCCGCTAGCCTCATGTTACCCCATAAAGGCATTCTAGCCGCCGATGAGTCCGGCGGTTCTATCCAGAAAAAATTTGCGAGCCTAGACATCCCCGATACTTACAGCACCCGCCGCGACTACCGCAATCTATTCTTCACCACCCCTAGTATCGAAAAATACCTTACCGGAGTTATTCTTTTCGATGAAACTACTCACCAGCTCGCCGACACCGGCCAAACCTTCGTAGATTATCTTATTTCTCGCCGTATCATCCCCGGTGTTAAGGTAGATCAAGGTCTAGCCAAATTCCCTAATTCCCTCGAAACCTACACCAAAGGCCTAGATGGCTTGTCTACTCGGCTCGCCTCCTATCATGCTCAAGGCCTCCGCTTTGCCAAATGGCGCGCCGCCTTCGAGCTACACCTCTCCACCACTGGGGCCATTCTCACCCCCACTAGCCACGCTATCACCGAAAACTGCCGCATTCTAGCTAAATACGCTAGCGCCTGCCAAGCCGCCGGCATTGTGCCTATAGTAGAGCCAGAGTTGGTTTACGATGGTTATTATTCTATAGAACAGGCTTCCACCGTTACTGGCCGTATCCTAGATGCACTCTTTACTGCTCTCTCCGACGCCAAAGTCAATTTACACGCTTGCATTCTCAAAGTCAATATGGTACTAGCCGGCAAGCATTACCCACACCACTCTACACCAGCAGAGGTCGGCCACGCCACCGCCACCACGCTCCGCGCTCACGTTCCAGCCGAATTGGCTGGTATAGTATTCCTCTCTGGCGGTCAAACCCCACAGCAAGCCACAGCCAATCTCGCCGCTATTACTAGCAACGGTCCCTTCCCTTGGCCTGTTACTTTTTCCTTTGCCCGCGCCTTACAAGATCCAGCACTCTACGCCTGGGCTGGTGACAACACTCATGCCGATGCCGCCCGCCAAGCCTTCCTCGCTCGCCTCATCGCCAACACCGATGCCTTAAAAAATAGCCCCTAAAGGAGCTATTTTTTACAACCTGTACTATTCCTTAGTTTCTTCTGCCGCTTCTTCTTTTGCTGGCTCTTCAGTAGCTTCAGCTGTTTCAGCTTCGGCCTCGGCTTCAGCCTTTTCTTCAGCCTCACGCGCTGCTGCTTCTGCCGCTGGGTCGTATAGCGATGCTACCACCTGCTCAGAGTCTAGTTCCTTGTCTGCAAACTCCACACCCTGTGGCAACACTATATCAGCTATCGCCAGCTTGTCATCCACTTCTTTCATGTTGGACGCATCTATTTCTAGCTCTTTTGGCAAATCTGCTGGCTTCGCCTTTACATCTATTTCTTCTAGTGCTTGGTTCATTGCAAAATGATAAGTTTTACTAGCTTCACTAGCTTCAAAATTCACTATTACTATCGGTGTAGTAGCTTCCACCACCTCTCTTGCCGATATCGCCTGAAATTCGATATTCACAATTTTACGCGACACTGGGTCTATCTGCACATCTTTTACTATAGCCAAACGCTTTTTGCCAGCCATATCTAGGTCTATTGGTGAATGATACCCAGCTTTTTCTAGTACCTTCTCAGTAGCTACATATTCTGATGCTAGTAGCACCGGCTCTTTACCGCCATAGACTACAGAAGGAATCATCCCCTTAGCACGTAAAGTTTTCAATTTCTTACCAGTCTCTTCGCGCTTTTCTAGCGCCAACTTATATTCAGCCATAAATACTCCTTATATTGTTATCTCTATATTATACCACTTATTAGCCAAAACGCCAAGATAACAGTCCAAACATTTGTTGCATAATTCACTAACATTGAGGAACATTAAGGCAAAACTTGGCGTTAGCAAGTTTTGCCGCCGGAGGGGCGGAGCTTCGGTGTATAACCTCTGATTACACCTAAGCGCAGCTTCCGAAATGTAGTAAATTATGCAACAACCTTACTATGGTTTAAATTTTCTTAATTTTTACCATCGCCGGTCTTAGTAATTCATTCTCGTAATAATACCCCGGCCGCAGAGTTTCGGCTACCACCTCTTTTTCACCATCCCCCTCTACCATCACCGCATCATGTATATCTGGGTTAAATTCCGTACCCGGTTCAGACTTTACCTTTACTAGATTCAGTTCTTTCAAAGTTTTATCCAAAGATTTCTCTAGTGGCTTTAGCTCTGCGTAGCTTCCCACCGCCCTATCTATATCATCAAGCAAAGGCAATATTTTATACACCGTAGCTAGCTGCGCAGTTTTTTTAGCATTTTCCCGCTGCGCCTCCACTTGCTTGCGATAATTTTCAAAATCCGCCCGCGTTCTTTGTAAATCATTCACTAGCTCTACTATTTTTTCTTCATTTTTTACATAATTCTTCGCTTCTTTTTTCATATTGTCTCCTTTTATAATATTTCCTCTAGCATACTTCCCGCACGTCTCACTAGCGCCATCACCTTGGAATAATTTTGCCTAGTGGGCCCCAGCACCCCTATGTAGCTTCTGTCCGAAAAAGGCGACCGAAACTTAGATACTATCAGCGATACGTCCGAATTCTTGCCTATCGGATTTTCCCGCCCGATAAATATATTTAGCGCTTCACCCGGCGCCGCCTCGCGTAGCCACGGCTCCAAATTATCTAGTAGTTTCGCCACCGCCTGCACTCGCCTAGTATCACCAAATTCCGGTTGCGTAAAAAGTCGCGATATCCCAGAAAGGTACAACTGCCCACCTATCGTAGCTAGCCCCAAGTTACCAGTCAGCTCCACCAAAGTATCCGTAGCACCCTTTATGGCAGCATCCGCTCGCGACTGCGACCCTACGCGCACCTCTAATACATGCATACCCCGCTCTACATTATCTCGCCGCGGTAATACATCTTCTGCATTGCCATATCCTACATCATAACGGCCATTTTCCACGGCTCTAATCCCTGATGCTCGTGGCATACGATACGCATCTGTATCCTCAAAATCATCTCTTGTTTCTAAGTTATTTACATAATACCTATACCCCGCATCTGTTGGCACCCGCCCCGCCGAAGTATGTGGCTGCGCTATTAACCCCAGCGCCTCCAGCCTAGCCATCTCAGCTCGTATAGTAGCCGGTGACACCCCAAAAAGCTTTGCTAGCGTTACGCTACCTACCGGCGATGCCGTTTCGGCATACTCTTCTACTATCTGATACAATATTTTCTCTTGTCTTTCCGAGATATTCATACCATTATTATATATAACTAGCACTAAAAATACAAGAGTGCCAACCGTTACAAACTAGGCAATCTCACCGAAACACAAACAACATTTAATTGGTAAATCCTGCAGTTTCAAAGGCCCTCGCCTACTATTTTTCGAAGCATGTAAAATCTCCCTTATAATTTTTACAATTCTACGGTTTGAGAGCCCGGATGATTCCGGGTCGAAAAACCGCCTAGCATTGTAAAAATTATCTTGGTGAGATTTTATCGCTGAGAACAATACGTAGGTAAGGGGCTTTTTGTATAGCACTAAACATTTCTCATTTTATGTTAAAATCATATTATGGAATTAGAAGAAAAAATCACTACTATTAAATCTTGGCTCGGCACGGGCTCTATTAATATTTTCGGCTTGCCAATGTCCGGAAAAGATACTCAAGGCATCAAGTTAGCCGAAGCTCTCGGCGCCAAATTCTTATCCTCCGGCATTATCATCCGTGCCATGGAACAACAAACTCGCCAAGACTACTCCAAATTCGGCGCCCTCATTCCTACTAATGTTTTCTATGAATGGGTTTTACCATACCTAGAGCGCCCAGATTTGTACAATTATCCCCTTATATTATCATCCGTTGGCCGCTGGTCCGGCGAAGAAGACCAAGTCATGTCAGTAGCTGCTGGTGCCGACCACCCTATCAAAGCCGCCATTATTCTCAACGTTTCCGAGTCCGAAGCCGAATCCCGATTCGAAGAATCCAAGCTTCTAAACGACCGTGGCGACCGCGCCGACGACAAAGATATCGAAACTTTCCGCACCCGCCTCCAAGAATTCCGCACCAAAACCATCCCTGTTATCCAGCACTACAAATCACTCGGACTACTTGTCGAAATCAACGGCCACCAGCTCCGCGAAGCCGTTTTCAATGAAATCATCGACAAACTCTACGCCCTAGCTACTACCAGTTAACTTCCCGTCCTTATGAATTTGCTGGTCAGTGATGCTATGCCATTTGCTACAATTGAGGAACATTAAGGCAAAATCACCTTTAGGCGCATTTTGCCGCCGGGGGGCGAAGCGATGTGGTATACTTACTTACCACATCGTGCAGCTTCCGAAATGTAGCAAATGGCATAGCCAACCCAAGTTACTTACCTGCCTTTTTCGTAATTTTTCGCCACACCTTAGTTGCACCACTCTTTATTTCATGGCGAAATTCATATATCAAGTATCCCGCTCCTACTCCCACCACCCCCAGCACTGCATATAACGCCACGAAAGAGGATTGTTCTTCATACGTTTCCGGAGCCAAGCTATAGTCCGCCCCATTATTTTCCACTATTTTTCTGCACCTATTTGTCGCCGGGTTTAGGTAGTACCCTTCTTTACAAGTTTTTTCCGCACTAGTTTCATATTTTTTACATCTTCCGGTCAATATATTTAAGTATTGCCCTTCCTTACATATTTTTTCGCTCACACTAGCTACTTTTACACAATTACCAGTCGCTTCGTTTATCACTTTGCCACTCTCGCATGTCCTATATTCTTGATAATTATTCGCCGCTCCTGGTGTGGGTGCATATGTAGTTTTCCATATTTCTTCACCCCTAGCATCATAGCCTATCCACGCATACGCCGTACCCTTTCTTTGCCCATTTGGGTATACTAGTTTATCTATCGTTTCCCCATCCGTATCTATTAGCTCCAAAGTGTTACTAGTCACCGGATTTTTAGTAAGGCTAAATTTACTCGGATAATACACATAGTACCCATCCGCCCCCACTATCCCTTCTAGCATATAGTTTTTATTTTTATACCTTATCTGGCATCCGTTTAACAATATCTGCTCTGCCCGCGTGTTATGTAACTCTATAAATTGCTCAGTTTTCGAAGTTTCATAGTAGCTTAGTATTTCCGAAAATATCAGCCCCTTACACTGGCTCGCCGCCTTACCATACCCTTCTTCCTCTTTAGCCACCTCCACAAAGTAACTCTCCACGTCGTACTCTGGCTGGTATTCCTCCATATGTTCAAATTCCCCCGTAGCCAAATTCCTCACTAGCGTAGTCGGGTTCGCAGATTTAAATTCTTTATAGCACTCATTTTTCCCAGTCCAGCACACTTCGTCCAGTACTTCCTCACCTTTTTTCAAATCTAGCCCCGCCGACATCGCTATAGTTTTGGTATAATTCACCGCTGCTCGCTCGCTTTCCGGCGCACTCGCTAGCCTCAGCACTATGCTTTTGCCTCTCATCCAACTATTTTCCGGAAATTCCACCAGCACCGTATAATTCCCACTCGAATTCGTATATCCCACCTTCATCCCACTAAGCTCCAGCGGCTCATCTACATTTTTTCTTGCTATTTCTATCATTTCGCCGGTATTGCTCTTGCCATCCACCGTATACCCCGGATTTATCGCCTTTATATACACTTCCGGTATATCCTCGCTTATTTCTACCACTTCCACACTATCGCCACCCTCATCTACGTCGCCATCCTCTGCATATGCCACCATATTAGCGTTACTCATCAGTAGCACCACCCCACACACCACCCCTATATATCTCATTATTCTTTTCATAGCCCACTACTAGCACTTTCATACTAGAAAATCAACCCCTCGCGTGGTATAATCATAACATGAGCTTTTTCATATCTTTGGGAATAATTTTACTAGCTATGCTCATCATAGCCTTTCTTCAGCTGCGACCAGGCGTCTTTATGTTCCTCTGCCACTATACTGCCGGCAAATATTCCAAGTCCCGCGCCTCTTTTCTTACCCTTTTCTTTATTCTCGGCGTAGAAACATCTTCCGCCTGTCTATTTTTATGTTCCTACCTTTTCGCCAACATGTTTTTCCTTTACAACTTCCATCCAAACACCAGCATTTTTGCTTGGCTCTCAGCCGGTATTCTTATCGCGCTCGCCCTTGTCAGTTTATTCTGCTATTTCCGCCCGGGTCGTGGCACTCAGCTTTTCATCCCTAGGCGTTTTGCCACTTCACTAGAGCGCTGTGCCCACCGCGTCTCCTCTCGTTCCGATGCTTTTGTTCTTGGCATTTGCTCTGGCCTTTGCGAGCTTATTTTTACCTTACCTCTCTACGTCATCGCTTCCGTAGAAATCATGCTTCTAGGTATAGATTACCCCGCCAGCTATTTACTCGCTTTGCCTTTTGTCTTAGCCCCCATCATTCCACTTTTCTTTATCCGCTGGTCTTTTAAATATGGTCGCAACCTCGCCGACATCCAGCGCGCCCGCGTTCACAACAAGCCCTTTGTTCGTACTATACTTTTTCTCAGCTATCTTGCCCTCGCCGCACTCATTATATTATTTAGGATTACTACACCATGACCACCTTCAACCCCACCACCATCGCTCGCTCCATCCGTACCGATGCCATCGGCCTCGGCATTCCAGCTGGCGCCGCCGAAGTTTTCGCAGATAAAGCCGTCCACGCCGCCGAAGCCTCCCTCCGCTCCAAAAAAGTTATTACCAAAAGTGACCTTTCCCGCGCTCTCGCCAAAGAACTTCGCAAATATCACGCGGATTTAGCTTATGTTTACCAAAATCGTGATACAATTATATAAATGAGTAGAAAATACGATTACGATTATATCATCATAGGCAGCGGGCCAGCCGGTTCCGCCGCAGCATTTGGCTTAGCTAAGTCTCGCAAGCGCATCGCCATAGTAGATGGCAGTCATTTTGGCGGCTCCCGCCTCAATACCCGCAATGTTCCCTACGGCGTAGCCCTAGATTTTGCTCACACCTATGCCAAGTTGTCTTCTTATCCAGAGTTTGGCCACCAAGATTTATCTTTTAGTTTTCCTACTCTAGTTTCTCGCCAGCTTCACGCTATCACTAGTGCCGGCGGCGGCAGCGAAGAGCCTTTTACAAAGCTCGGTATCACTTGTATTTCTGGCTATGCCAATTTTCTAGATTCTCACACCATCGCCATTGGCGAGCATCAGCTTACTTCTGCGCATTTTATTCTTGCTACTGGCGCAAATCTCAAGCCTTCCGAAATCTCCGGCTTAGATTCTGTTAACTATCTCACTCCCGCCACCGCCATTCGCACTCGCCGGCTCCCCAAGGCCGTGTTTGTAGTTGGTGCCGGCTCCACCGGCTGCGAAATCGCCGAGTATTTCGCCGAGCTCGGCACCAAAGTCCTCATCGCCGACACCGCCGAACGCATTCTCCCCCGCGAAGACAAAGAAGTCAGCACCGCCATCTCAGATTATTTTTCTACCGAGCTAGGCATTACTGTCTTACCTAGCTGCAAAGTCGTAGCCCTCACGCAAGATAGCCTCAGCAAAAGTGTTATTTTCCATACCGGCCACGCCGAAAAAATGGTTCGCGTAGATTCTATTGTTCTTGCTACCGGTTCTACTCCAATATTAGACTACGGGCTAGAAAACGCCGACGTGGATTACAAACGTAGCGGTATTATTGTA
>JAZNGO010000058.1:0-1641 GCA_045576515.1 Candidatus Nanosyncoccus sp.
CACAAGCAAAGCTACAATAGTAGCTATAGCTAGAGTCAGTACTACTGCTGGAATAATAGTAGCCCCAGCAAAAGAGCTGCTAAAGAAGCCTCCTGTGTTGCTACTACCGTCTGTAGTAGTGTGGCCTTCGCCAACAGCAGTATTTGGTACTGCTATGTTTGAATTGGTATTGTCAGACCCTCCATCAGAGTCTGGTGTGGGTACTATAGGATTTGGCGGATCCTGCAGTACGAATTCTATGGGCACAGTGTTTGTCGCCATATAGATTTCCTTTGTGGTACTTAAAAGTATCTATTAGTTAATAGTGTTTAAGGAACTCGATGACATTTTTATGTAATCTTCATATTTATACAAAAATGGCACCGCAAGGGTGCAATAATCAAACATTCTACAGACGGTGTCTCCAGAACAAGTTGACTTCCTTACGATGCCAATTTATTGTTCTGAATACACTATATTAAATATAGCCGCCTTTTTTGTGTAAAATGTTTAATTATTGCACTTTTATTATAACTTGCTTATGCAAAATGAGTCAAGTGCGAAATTTGGTGAAAAATGTGATTTTGCAAAATTGTGGAAAACTTATGCATAAAAGTCTTGAAAATCCATATTTAGTGTATTATACTAGGTAGTGAGCACTATATATGGCGTAGAAAATATGAATTAAGCCACCATATATAATATATAGATGAAGAATATATTATAGGCGCGCGGTATATAGACAGTCATACAAACTAATGAACAAACAAAGGAGGAAAAATGTTCAAAAGAATTGTAAAACGTGATGGGAAGATAGTGAAGTTCGACCCAGAGAAAATTACTGAGGCCATAGCCAAGGCGGGGCTAGTAACGGAAGAGTTTAAATACGACCGCGCGAAGGCTTTAGCAGATAAGGTGCTAAAGCGAGCCGAGACCGAAATAAAAGTACGTACACCACATGTAGAGCAAATCCAAGATTTGGTGGAAGATGTACTAATGGAATCATCTTTTAAGAAAACTGCTAAGGAATATATACAGTACCGCCAAGAGCGATCACGCAGGCGTGAGGCTAAAAGTGACCTTATGCAAGTGTATCGCACCATATCGCATGCGGATGCTAGTGAAGATTCCGACGTAAAGCGGTCTAACGCTAACGTAGATGGCAACTCTGCTATGGGTAAGATGCTACAGTTTGGTGCGGAAGGCTCGAAAGTATTCGCTAAATCACTAATGCTAAGGCCGGACATAGCTGCGGCGCACGATAATGGGGATATACATATTCACGATCTAGACTTTTACGCCACCGGTACACTTACTTGTTGTCAAAGCGACCCATTTGTACTATTTGAAAACGGCGGATTTAATACTGGACATGGGCATTTGCGCACGCCAAATTCCATAGGTAGCTATGGGGCACTGGCAGCGATAATGTTACAGGCCAACCAAAACGAGCAACATGGTGGGCAAAGTATACCTAACTTTGACTATGCTATGGCGCCGGGCGTAAATAAATCTTTCCGCAAAGCCTTGAAGCGTAATTTGACTAAGTACAATAAGTTTACCGGCAAGAAACTGGACTTAGAAGTAAAAGATACTTATGAATATGGTGACGATGATAAGCTAAAGAAAGCTAAATGGCCAAAAGAAGTAATTGAATCTTCC
>JAZNGO010000059.1:0-16629 GCA_045576515.1 Candidatus Nanosyncoccus sp.
GTAGGTATAGTGGTAAATTTCGCATCCAAAGACAACGGCCCCACTGATACTACCGGCCTTGTGTCCGTGGATAATGGCGATCTCAAAGTAAACTGGAGCCGTTACTCCACTACCGATATTACGCTAGAAGATAGCGTCACCATTACTGATTCCGGAATCTACCACCTTACCGGCACTCTTGCTGATGGCTCAGTCACCATTAACTCTGGCACTACCGGCGAGGTCAAGCTGATTTTAGACAATATATCTATCACAAATTCCATCGGCCCAGCCATTAGCTGCATTTCCGGTGATGATTTGGTGATAGAACTAGTAGGTGAAAGCACACTGGTAGATGGGGCTAAATACAGCACTAGTCTGGATGAAGATATCAAGGGTACCATCTACTCCAAAGCCGATCTTACATTTGAAGGTGACGGCACACTCAAAGTAACTGCAAATTATCAAGATGCCATCGTGGGCAAAGACGACGTGAAGTTCAATAGTGGCACCTACGATATTACCGCCGTAGACGACGGTATTCGGGGCAAAGATTCCGTATACATAGTAAATGGCAATTACAATATCACTAGCGGCGCCGATGCTATCAAATCCACTAACGACACCGATACCGACAAAGGTTTCATATTAATAGAATCTGGCAATATTACCATCTCGGCTGGCGATGACGCTATCCATGCCGAACACGTGTTCACTATAGAAGGTGGTTCTATTAATATTGCCAAAAGCTACGAAGGCCTAGAAGCTCAAAAGTTAATTATTAATGGCGGTGATATTTCTATAGTAGCATCCGATGATGGCATTAACGCTGGCGGCGGTTCAGATAGCTCTAGCCCAAATAACCCATTCCAAGCTGATGAAAATTGCGAAATTATCATAAACAACGGCGATATTTATATTAATGCTAGTGGTGATGGCGTAGACAGTAATGGTTGGGTATATTTCAACGGCGGCAATGTAGCAGTAGATGGCCCCGTAAACAACGGCAACGGTGCCCTAGATGCCGGCGCAGGTATTGTTATGAACGGTGGCACAGTTATAGCCGTAGGCTCTAGTGGTATGGCAGAATCTCTAGGCAACACCTCTAGCGTACATAATGTTAGCATATACTTTAGTACTGCACAGAACGCTGGCGTCACGCTAGAAATCAAAGATACTGCCGGTAGTACGATTGTTTCTCATACTGCAGCTAAATCCTTCTCGCATGCAGCCATTGGCTCTACTGAATTTTCATTGGGTAGCACATATAGCATATATCTCAATGGCACCAAATACCAAGACTTTACTATTAGCGACACTGTCACCACAGTAGGTAGCACTAATAGCAATACTAACATAATGCCTGCTCCAGGCAGAAGATAATTACTCATTTTATTAAACTTGTGCTATAATTAACTAAAAGGAGGAAATGTGCAGTTAATTATTATCTTACTTACCACAGTATCAATACTTACATTTTTATCGGGTGCTATCGTATATTTTGGCGCCAGCAAGGGCGACAAGCTCCGCTCAGCCTGGTTTTTTCTAGCGGCAATTTTCGCCACAGTATGGATGGCGTCCATTTCCCTATTTCTAGTAGCCGAGCCTAGTTGGACCGATATTATAGACTGGCATGTCAAATGGACTTTTGTTAGTGCAGTCCTTATCGACATCGCATTCTTAGGTTATGTCACATGGCGCGAAAAATACGGCAAAATAATTACCTATGTATTCCTCCTCATAGGTGCCTTTATTAGTACGCTCATTTTTGTAAATCCTGGGCTGCTCTACACAGAAGTTGTATTATCAAAAGCCGGCAATAGTGTAATTATGAATATGGGGCCTTTATACTATGCCTATATTGGCTTTTTCTGCGCCATCGTACCCGCTATTATCGTTACCTTGCTCAAGCAATTCGTCAAGACCCACTCTTCTCGCAAAAAAGGTGGTGATTTGGTGATAATGCTTAGCTTTGGTACCTCTAGTACCTTAGTCCTTATTGCCAACCTCATCTTACCACTCTTTGGCAACTGGGGCCTTATCTGGCTAGGGCCTCTAGCGCTGGCCGTGACCATCATCGCTTTTTACTACACAATTTTGCGTTATCGTTCACTCAACCTATCATCCATCTGGCTCAAAATCTTCTCCTACATAGTAATTATCGCATCCATTGCTATTATCTATATGGTAATATTCTCTATCATCTTTGCTGCACTCTTCCGTGGCTCCACGCCATCTACCGAAGTTATCATCCTCAACTTTATCATGATAATGGTATTCTTGTTACTTATGCCTGCCATGAACGAGCTCATTATGTTTATTCGCTCGCTCATTTCTGGCCAAACTCACAATTCCAAGAAAGACCACCATGGCAGATAAACCCCCTCGCCACACGCGCACTACAGTCTTACTATCTATCAACGCGGCGGCTATATTAGTAGCTGGTATTCTTGTAGCTAGTGCTATCTGGCTCAATGGCGGCATACAGTTTCGCGCTGTAGATGAGCGCTCCGATATCGTAGCCGACACCAGCGGCACCATGGAACTTCTCGAGTCTGTATCAGATTCCACTGCTAGCGTTTCCATAAACAACATTAGTAACGATGATTATATTTCTACTTCAAGCCACGAGTTTGATAGTTCCGAAGTGCCATCTGGTCAACTATGGAACGAAAACGCTATTACTATCTATGCCACCCCAGACACCGATATCTGCGTGGGCGGCGGCCTCTCCGAGCTAGGCGATATGTACTGGCAAACTTCAGACCCTAGTATTATTGCTGGCTTTTACGATTCTGCGCGTACCTGGCTAGGCTACAGCAACGATACCTGTCGCTATCCGGTGATTAGCGGCACTGGCACCACTACTATTACCGCTGGCACTTACGATGGCTTACGCAAAGATTCCATCACTGTCACCGTAATAGAACCACCCGCGGAACAGTGGGAGCACGAAGTACTGACTCTAGTCAACAAAATCCGCACCAAAAACAAGCTCGGTCAGCTAGCCTGGGGCGACACTTGTGATGATGCCGCCGATATTCGCGCCGCCGAGTCTATGCGCCTCTATGCTCACACTCGCCCAGATGGCAGCAACTGGGCCACAGTCTGCCCAGCGCCCGATGCAGGCGGTATTAGCGGTGAAAACCTTGCTATTGGCAATGCTGCAGTCTCGCCAGCCACCGTTGTAGCATTATGGATGGGCTCCGAATCTCACCGTGCTAATATTCTCAACCCAGACTACACTAAGCTCGCCGTTGGTTTTGTGTTTGATGCAGATTCCACCTACCGCACCTACTGGTCGCAATTCTTCAGTACTTATTAACTATTTTCGTAAAATACTTTTTCTATCATTTTACCAAATTGCCGTATCTGCTCCGGAGCAATATTATTTGTCATCACTACTACCACAAAATGCCGGCCTTCTTCTGGAAACTCTACTATCGCCGCATCGTGATACATTTCCCAATATCCCGCCTCATTATATTCCCAGCCTACTTTATTATATATATTTGCCTTGTTAAACCCACTTGGCAAACCTTGCCGCCAATCATACTCCGTTATCGGCTGATTAAGAAACGAATCTTTCATCTGCGCAATTAAGTTCATATCTTTTATATCATCATGCTGATAATATATCTGCATCATTTTAGCTACATCCTCAGCCGTAGTCATATAGCCAGATATATCAGAATGTGTTATACCAAAATTTTGTTTTATTATCTTATCCAACTTGTATTCACCTATCATTTCCCGTAATGTCTCAGCGCATGGCGAATTAGACTCTCTTATCGCTAGGTCAAGGCATTCACCTATTGTGTGTCCTGTCACACCAGCCCTAGTGTTCATTTCCCACTCCCCGTTTTCCACAAGTAAATAACCTTCATATACTACAAAAAGCTTATATAACGACGCGGTCAGGTATTCTTCCTCGGAATTATACTCGCCCACATTTTCGTTTAAATCCAAATCATATATCACTACACTTTTACTACCCCTTGTAGATTTCGCCCACTCGTCTATCACCGGCTGAAAATCTAGCTTTTCAAGCTCTACCTCTGTAATATCGGAACTTTCATAGGCGCTTTCTTGAGTATCCTCACCCACATTCTGTTGCAAATTTTCATCACTTTTAGTAAAAACCAACAAACACGTACATACCATCAAAGTAGCAGACAGCAACCCTAATAATACTAGCACCACCCAAGGATAGCTATATCGTTTGTTGTTCATGGCCTCGCCTTCACCAGCCTGCTGATAAACCACTCTGCATCATCAGTGTCCATTATCTCAGTTTGCATAGTGCTATCATATTCAGTAGGAATAATACGTGTTTGCAACAATTTGCCATTGTAAAAATAGTGTCCTAGCACCAAGCTCCTGGTAGTCCCTGGCCACCATATTTGGTCAAAAAACAAATTACCTAGCCCATAATATATCGCACCGTCACCGTATAGCTCAAATGTCTGAGGCTGATGCGCACTAGTACCCACCACTACGTCAGCACCCAAATCTATCAAGTGTCGGAAAAACCCAATCTGGTCACCCGCCGCCGAATCAGCATAGTCGCATGTAGTATCCTCAGTAATAGAATCATACATGCTACATTCGTAATATTGTACGTCCACTATCACAAAATCCCCCCGTGCTTTTGCATCAGCTATATCACGCGCTGCAGTATCTTCATAGTATTGGTTCGCACCTGGTGTATCGCCATAAGTAGATCCACCAGTAGATTCGTTATATGCTAACATCGTAATATTTGTATTTTTATCACTTATTTCTAGTGGCTTGGCAGCCTCCGTAGCATTACGCCCGCCACCTACTATTTTTATACTATTCTGTTCGTATATATCTATAGTGTCTAGCGCTGCCTCATCACCGCAGTCTTGGTTGTGATTGCCAGTCAACTCCACCACATCTAGCCCTATCGCGGTCAAAGTATCTATAAACCTCGGGTCAGAACAAATATTACTAGATGAAGCAGCACTAGTAAAAGAAGCTTCATTAGAAGTATGCGTAATATCAAATCCCGCCAAATACTCTCCGATATTCTCAGCAAAATACTTAGCATCGCCCACGGCATTAAGTTTCGCATTCATTTCTCGGCTCAATGCGGTCACGCCAGTCTGCGCCATGGTTAATACGTTGTCTTTGCTAGGCCAAGTTCTATTATAACTAGCATCCACCAGCGGTTGTATTTCTTCCTCAAATTTATCAGACTGGAAACTTATCACCTGGTAATACGCACCCTTATCAAAAGTATCTAAGTAATATTCCCCATCTATGCTGAGCAACTTTTTAGTAAAATCTAGCTCATCTATAGGTATTATTTCTACCTCATCAAACTCATTTCTATCCACCCTTACATCATAATAATCCGCCACCGGCACCATTATACTATAAATATATTCGCCCTCTGCTAGCTCTGGGCGGGTCAGACTATTTCGTATGGATATATGCACATCCTTATCCAGTGCTACCTCATCAGTAAATATACTCTGGAGCTCTTCTACTTGCTCACCACTAAGACTTTCATCATAATACACCACACCTGGCACCTTAAATATACCAGTTTTAGTAACAAACTGTATCCCCACAAATACCCCCACACCCACAATCAGTAGCGCTACTACTGTAAGCGCACTGATTTTTCGCCTACGCTTTTTATTCAACTTCATATTTCTATTATAGCACGATGTTAGTATTGTATTAATGTATGCCACCTTTTATGCAGTAAAATTATGTAAAAAGCTACTATATCATATACTTTACGCTACTACACCCAAGTGTTATAATAAACTTATGTTTAAATGGTTTGGGCGTAGCAACACCGAAAAAACTATTTTGTCGCCTAATGGCAATATTTGTTGTACGTTTACGCTCAAATCTGGCCGTATTTTTTATTCTATTAGCAAAAATGGCAAGCCCATCATTCGCCCCTCCGCACTAGGCTTCGAAATCTGTGGCGAAGCAGCACTAGTTAACAACCTCAAGCTCATCCGCACTCAAGTCAAAAAACATAGCGAGTCTATCGAGCTCCCATGGGGCGAAGACCACTACATAGACAACACTTACACTGAGACAGCCTTCTACCTAGCAGAAGACAAGCTCCCGCGCCGTATCATGACCTTACGCTTCCGCGTATTCGACAATAGTGTTGCATTCCGCTACGAAATCCCGCCTCAGCCCAAATTCCAGCGTATCAGCATCAAAGACGAGCTCACCGAATTCAATATAGATCTCAATACTGTAGCTTGGAAAATTCCCGCCTACCAGCCAGACCGCTATGAGTATAATTACGAACGAGCTAATGTCTACGATTTGCAGCAGTCTGTGCATACTCCACTTACCCTGCGCACCGAAAGCGGCTTCTATTTAGCCATCCATGAAGCAGCCCTTTACAATTACGGTTCCATGACTATCAAGCTAGTAGGCAAATCACTTCGCGCTGACATCACTCCGCTATCTGATGGCACCAAAGCACACGTAGATTTACCATTCCAAACCCCCTGGCGCCTTATTATGCTTGCCGATTCTGCCATTGAGCTCACTACTATTCGCACTATGTATGCTCTCAATGAGCCTCCGGTTGGAGATTTCAGCTGGGTGCAAACGCTTAAATTCATTGGTATTTGGTGGGCTATGTATGTAGGCGAGTGGACTTGGGCACCTGGTGAACGCCACGGCGCTACCACCGAGCACGCCAAAGAATACATCGATGCAGCTGTGCGCCTGGGCATTTCCGGCTTACTTATTGAAGGCTGGAACGAAGGCTGGGAAGGCGATTGGCTTGAAAATGGCATTCGTAACAAATTCACCGTAGCTACATCAGATTTCGACCTAGAAGACGTCGCTAGCTACGCTCGGCATCACCATGTCGAGTTGGTCGGCCACCACGAAACCGTAGGCTTTATAGATAATTACGAACGCCAGCTCGAAGCCGCCTACAATTATTATGCAGCAAACGGCATACATTATGTTAAAACAGGTTATGCCGGCAGTACTATGCTTATTCATGGCCGCCGCGAATATCACCATTCTCAGCTAGGCGTGCGTCATTACCAAAAAACCGTAGAACTTGCCGCCAAAAAACACATCTGTCTAGATATTCACGAGCCCATCAAAGGTACCGGCATCGAACGCACTTGGCCCAATCTTTTATCACGTGAAGGTGCCCGTGGCCAAGAATACGAGGGTGGCGCCCTCAGCCCTTCACACGCCTGCTACTTACCATACACTCGCTTACTAGCCGGTGGGATGGATTACACCAGCGGTATTTTCGATATCATGAACAGTGTAAAGCACCTAGCCACTACACTTGCTCGACAAATTGCTTATTTCGTAACTATTTACTCTGGCATGCAAATGGCCGCAGACCGACCTTTTATCTATGAAGACCGCTTCCCAGAAGTATTCAAATTTATCCGTGATGTTCCTACCAATTTTGAGCGTACCATTCCGCTAGCTGGCGAAATTGGCGAGTATTACGTAGTAGCACGCCAAGATCGCTATTCTGGTGATTGGTATTTAGGCGGCGTCACCAATGAAGCCGGCCGTCGAATCCATATTAGCTTAGATTTTCTACCCGAAGGCGCCTATCACGCCGAATTATACGTAGACAGCGATGACGCCCACTACCGTGACAATCCCTTCGCCATCAATATTAGCGAACGTTCTGTCGGCCGAGCAGACTCGTTAGATATATACATGGCCCCCGGTGGCGGCTTCGCCATCCGCTTGCAAAAGCTATAATTGTGTCATATCTACACCCCTGGGTGGAACATCTTTAGTTTCTTCTCATGCGACTTATAGTTTTTATCATGCTTCCCTACCTCCGCCCAAAAGGCCTTAGAATGGTCCATATGGTGGAGATGCGCTAGCTCATGTATTATTACATAGTCACGCAAGGCTTCTGGCAGCTTCATTAGCCCTATGTTTAACGATATCGTCCGCCGCGAAGAGCAACTTCCCCACCTAGTATTCGCATGCGTCAGCCGGCATTTATCATAAGTATAGCCATACCGCTTAGCATAATATTCCAACCTATACGGCAAATATTCACGTGCCTTTTTCATCAGTAACTTTTTTTGATAATCTCGTGCTCTTTGCTCGGTAGGGTCTTTTACTGGCAGTTTCTCACGTATCATTTTACGATTTGTAGCCAAAAATCTTTTAGCCAAAAATAACGAAGTATAAGTCGGCACACTCATAGCCAGCCTCCCAGAAGTAGACACTGAAAATCTCACGCCCTTAGCTAGCGCACTTCTTCGCACTACCACCTCGCCAAATTCTTTGTCCTGGATAATCATTATTAGCGTGCCTTAGCAAGGCCGGCTAGTACATGCTTAGTTTGAGTTTCAAAAGTATGTTTACCACTAAGTATTACTGGCTTCTCAAAATCAGCCGGCGCTTCCATTTCTTCTACAGCGGCATTATATACTTCTTTAGCCTTCTTCACAGTCTTGTAGCGCGACTTTAGACGCACTTTTATAGTGGCAAAATCTGTCTGCACCCACACTAGTGTAGGCTTATAGCCTTGTGCACGCAATATATTGCGTATTTCAGTGCGGTCTTTTTCCGTCTTTAGTTCGCCTTCTATTACTATAGATTGCTTAGCCTTAGTAATAATTTCTAGTATAGACAAAAGTGCCTCATGCGAAAAATTATATTCCTCACGAATTTCATCCAAATTATAATACGCCAAGTTAAATCTCTTTGCAAATTTTTCAGCAAAAGTAGTTTTTCCGCTACCTGGTGCCCCAAACACCAACACCGCCCTAAGTTTGTATTTTCTACCTTCCATCATAATACTACCCATTATATCATACCTTGCGTGTTAATTTAAGTTCATCTACTATATTTGTTATTAGTGTAATTTCTTTTGTAACTTTAGCTAGTTCCGCACTTTCATCTATTGGCGCATTAGGGTTTGGCGGCTCAAAAATATCATCATTATCATTTACCCCCACTATCATCTTGTTATATACAAAATACATCGCCACCTTACCATTATGCGATTCAGCTAGTTCCTGCGCTCGCACCATAAAGTCTGGTGTTAATATATATAATGCTTCCATACCATCATCACTATATATCGAAAAAGCTCGGTTAAATTCTACAGACTCAGTTTCTATATGTTTCATTTTGTTGCCGGTCTTAGGATTACTGCCCAAATAAAATGCTTTATGCGGCGATAGCACCAGCCTACACTCAAATTTCTTTGGAAATTCAAATATCATATATCTTCCACGAAATACAGTAGTATAGTGAGTATCGCCGTCACTATCCGTATGCTCATCTTGTATATGCACATCCGCCTGCACAAAATTTACATTTTTGTACTTCCCCATCGTAAGGTCGTTCGATGAATACTTGTCACCCGTATGTATTAGCCCAGTCGCTTTAAGAATATTTCTATCCAGCCCGGCCTCATGATTATATTTTATATCAGTAAACACTTTATTTAGCTCTTGTTCCACAAAATACGCCTTGTAAACCTTCTTATATTGTGCTGACTCATTTCTTGTAAGGATAGCTACTACTAACACCACTATTACTGCAGAAAAAAGCACCATCATCACTAGGCTCATACATATTGGCAAAGCAAGCATCGACGACACACTGCCAAAAGCCCTCATAATCCTTTGAAAACTACCAAAATTTATTGCTGTTATTATAGCAAGCACAGTTACAGTCACACCTACAGCTATACCTACAGCCCGTCCCATTATCCGTTTTTTCTTTTCTATATATGCTTTCCTAGCATTTTCCACATCTTCAAACTTCATATTTACATATTAGCATAAATAATTACAAATTATATTAAACCAATAAAGCCATCGAAGGATATATTAAACAGTAATCAGCTACATAAATAAAATTTTAATTGTAATTGACTTCCAATTCAGTTTTCAAACTCAAGCTTTCTTTGCTGGGATTTCTTTCTCGAAAGAAATCCAAAAGTTGTAGCAGGGGTGGCAAGACTCGCACCGAAGGTTCGAGTCGTATTTTGCATAAATATAAAGATTAGTAAAATATCTATGACAATTCAAAACAATGCGTTTTGGCAGGGGTGGCAAGACTCGAACTCACGACACGCGGTTTTGGAGACCGCTGCTCTACCAACTGAGCTACACCCCTTTATAACGTAAATATATTAAATATACACTTTTGTTGCATAAATCATTGCAATTGAGGAACATTAGGACCAAATCCACTTTCGGTGGATTTGGTCGCCGGAGGGGCGAAGTGATGTGATATAATCTTTAGATTATCGCATCACGCAGCTTCCGAAATGCAATGATTATGCAACAATATATTAATATGCAAAGTCCTATTCTATTTTACCACATAATATGGTAAAATAGAATAGATGAAAATACTTATGCTCGGCTGGGAACTTCCTCCGCACAATAGTGGCGGTCTTGGCGTAGCTTGCCTCAATATGGCTCGCGCCCTAGCTGGCCAAGGCGCCGATATAGATTTTGTCGTACCATACAAGGCTACACACCCAGATATTGAGTTTATGAAGGTACTGCCCGCTTTAAAGCTAGACCCTATCTACCGCTACGGTGATGGCGCCTATGCCTCGCATCAAATTCTTGAAAAACTCATCCCTTCACAAAATAAGTCCGAGCTTCTATCTATTCGCGACATCCAGCATTCCTACTGCGACTTTGTGCAAAATTACCTTATGGACTACAAGCCAGATGTCGTGCACGCCCACGACTGGCTCACCTACGAAGCCGGCATCTTAGCCAAAAAGCAGTTCAAAGTCCCACTCATCGCTCATGTCCATGCCACAGAATACGACCGTGCCGGTATGCACTATGGCAATCCTTTGATCCACGAAATAGAATACGAAGGCCTCATGCTTGCTGATGAAATCATCGCTGTATCCGAAGCCACCAAGCGTATCATCCACGAAAAATACCACATCCCATTAGACAAAATCACTGTAATATACAATTCTCTCGATGAAAATTATCACACTACACCATATACTTTCGAGGACAATATTTACAAATACCTCACCGGCCTCAAAGCTTCCGGCTACACCGTAGTATCTACCGTAGGCCGCTTTACCACGCAAAAGGGCCTGCCTAATCTTATGCACGCTGCAGCCTTGGCGCTATCTATTAATCCCAAGCTCATTTTCCTCTTTGCTGGTGATGGCGAGCAGCGCAACGAGCTCATAGAGTTAGCCGCCGACCTCGGCATAGCCAAAAATATCATTTTTACTGGCTTTATTCGCGGCAAAAAATTACGCGACATATACTCTATTTCAGATATATTTGTAATGAGCTCTGTGTCTGAACCTTTTGGCCTTACCGCCCTAGAAGCCGCCCACCATGGCGATGCGCTCATCCTTACCAAGCAGTCCGGCGTATCCGAAGTCATATGGTCTGCTCTTAAGTACGATTATTGGGACAAGCAAAAACTCGCCGATGAAATATTGGCCATAGCCGAGCATCCCGCACTCAAAAATACCATTCAAGCCAATGTTAAACAAGAATACCAAAAAATATCCTGGCAACAAGTTGCAAAAAAATGTTTGAAAGTATATAATAAAACTATGAAACATAAGAGGTTTAGCTAATGCGGGCTATTTGCCTATATTTACACATGCATCAGCCAGTTCGCTACCGCGAATATTCTATTTTTGATGTTTCTAATACTTCTAATTATTTCAACGATACTTACAGTGGCCGCCAGTCCAACGAGCGCATTTTTAAAAAAGTAGCCGACAAATCCTACCGCCCCATGCTCAATCTACTCGAACAAAACATGTCCAAATACCCTGGCTTCAAGATATCACTCTCTATCACCGGCACCTGGCTAGACCAAGCCGAAAAATGGGCACCCGAGCTTATCGCCCAAATTCACCGTATGGTATCTACCGGCCAGGTAGAAATTATCGGCGAAACATACTACCACTCTCTGGCATTTTTCTATAATATAGACGAATTCAACGCCCAAGTAGACCAGCACGCCCACAAAATTCAAGAAATTCTTGGCGTTACGCCACAAATATTCCGCAATACAGAGCTAGCATATAACGATTCCCTTGCTCACTGGGCCGAAAGCAAAGGCTACAAAGGTATCCTAGCCGAAGGTTGGGATAAAATTCTCGGCTGGCGCAACCCCAACCATGTCTACCGCCCAGCCGGCTGCAGCCACCTCAAGCTATTACTCAAAAATTACCGCCTTTCCGATGATATCGCTTTTCGTTTTTCTAACCGCCACTGGAAAGAATGGCCACTCACAGTCGAAAAATACGAAAACTGGCTCAATATGGACTGCTTACGCGGCAACCTCATCAATCTTTTCATGGATTTCGAAACCTTCGGCGAGCATCAATGGCGCGACACCGGTATCTTTGATTTTATGAACCATTTCATTTCTAGCTGGTTAAGCCAATACGACAATAAATTCCTCACCGCCTCCGAAGCTTGCGACATGTTTACCCCGGCAGACGATATATCTATGCCAGAAACAGTCACCTGGGCCGACACCGAGCGCGACCTCTCTGCCTGGCTCTCTAATTCCATGCAGACCTCCGCCATGGACGATCTTTATGCTATGCGCCCACATATTCTTGCCACAAATGATGCCAACCTTATACGCGATTGGCGCTACATGACCACTTCAGACCACCCCTACTCCATGTGCACCAAATACTGGAATGATGGCGATGTCCACGCATATTTTTCCGCCTATGCTTCACCATACGAAAGTTTTATGTACTACGAAAACGTCCTCCGCGACCTCAATTACCGCCTATCCCGATTCCGTTAAACTTCCGGCAAAACTTCAATTAACGGCCTATACAAGTCCAATTCCGGCTCAATTTTAAAATCCTTCATTGAAGCTCTGTCCGAAAATGGAATATTCTCATACCCACGCAAAATCACAATTGGCGTACATTCGCTACCTTCACCCATCAAATTTACCGCCATTGCAGTAAGCGGATCAATCAAATCCACCTTTGTCACAAGCATTTCTCGCCCAAACAAATCCTTCTCACCTCGAATATCTCGCAAAGGCTCTACACCAGCTAGACCAATAGTAATGCCTGTTACACCCCAACGAAGTGGCGTAGTATGTGAATCTGTCGCTATCACCCCAAGCTTAGTTAGATTATGCTTCTTCATCAAGTATTGCCTAATCTCCTGACAAAACAAGTCAATATTTTCTGGCCACAAAATATAATATCCATTTGCGTTACTCTCATCTATCCCCGCCGCAGGAATTAATACGTTTTGCGTCACTGCTAAATTAACATGAAAATCACCAGTTTTATTGGTATACGATAGATATCTATCGGCTTCTTGACAAATCAAGTCTTCTTTTTTTATCCCGTCAATTTTTCGAGTCCGACCTTGATGTATAGCCATAATTTTCGAAGTGATAAAAACAATATCACCATCCCGAAGGTCTAAATCATCAATAATATCATAAATATCATCCTTCGGTGGACACACTACTCTAGTTTTTACTGGTATAAACTCTAATTTCATGACTACATAGTATGTACTAAATAACCCCCCGACGGAGGATTATCTAGCGTTTCTTTTCTTTTACTTCGTTCCTACCCAAGTTTTTCTTTGTCTCTACAAATAGTACGTGCTTTCGTAGCACCGGGTCGTACTTGCGAAGGCTTAGCTTATCTGGAGTATTCATGGTATTTTTCTTGGTATAATATGCACGTACCCCAGACTCTTCAGACACTAGGCCTACCAATTTTCTCTTAGTATTATTCTTCTTTGCCATAATTATCCTTATTGTATCATATATTTCCCAAAAACACAATACCAAAATGGCGGGGCTTTACACCCCGCCAAGTTGGTGAGGAATGAGCATGAGAGTAGGTATTAGCTACCGCAGGATAAGTAGTGCAAATTCATCTGCGCTTCAGTCAAGAAAGGCCGTCCGCATCTAGGGCACCTCCATGTTATCCCATGAAATATCTTAAGCCTTCTTCTCATTCACATCACCACCTTTCAATGTACTATATTGTATATGCTACAATTCAACAAGTTATACATAGTCGCCAGTCAACGAAACGTCACGGCTCAAAGGGAGGAACCAAAAAACCGTAGGCCGGCGACTATGTACACAATATATATATATATATATATATATATATATATATATATATATATTACATATTGCTATTTTTTGCAAGCAATAGCTCTATAAACGCCTTAATATCCTTGAGTCCGAGCGTATTATCGGCTGAGCGAAACACTTCAGCATTACTCATAAATTCAAGGCTCACCACCATATTATATACAGCATGCATCAGCTTCACTAGTTCCGCTTCATCTTCGGCATTAAACTCATACACTTTATCATACACTTCCTCATCCTTGTCGGGTGTAACGAAAAGTATATGTGCTCGCTCTACCGTATATTTATGATAAGTCGGCGAAGCATTTAGTAACAACTTATAAAACCCAAGCTGCAACATGTATTTATATAATGTCGCATGCGAACGCCATTTTTCCTTGTGATACCCACCAGTCTTAAAATCATATATTTCTATAGTTTTAGCTTCATCGTTTATTAGTATATGGTCTATTTTACCAGTTACAGGTACACCTTCTACGGCAAGTTTTTCAGGCGCCAAATCTACCTCAGCCTTACCCTGCCTAAGTATTTTACCAAATTTCTCTAGAGAAACCGCCAAATCAGCCGGACCTTTCTCACGTAGCTTTTGTACGACATCCAATGTTAGCTCCTTCTTATCTAGCTCACTTAAGAAATATTCCACCGCCGCAGTATCGGATATGCCACTATTTGTCACCATTTCAAAAGTCTTATGCACCAAATCCCCAAAAGCCATCGCTTCGGTTTCCGGCTCACCGGGAGCGCGCAACACCTGGCGTTTGAAAAAATCCATCGGCCCAGCATACACTATATCTACAAAGCTAGTTAAGCTCGATGCCGACATCCGCCAATTTGCCACTCTTTCTCGATAAATCGCCCGCATATCTGGCGTAAGTTTTGCATATGGCGCCAGCCAGTGCTTTAGCTGCTCTACCCCTGTTTTTGCGGAACTTTCATAGGCGCTTGCTTCATAGCGGCATTCTACTTTTCCAGCCGGTATTAGTGGTGATATCACTTCATTTTCACTAGTATATTCCCCTAAGTATTCAAGCCTTTCTGGCGATTTATCATTAAAATCCTTCAAAGAATTAGTAATATGTAACGTATTTTTAGCCCGAGTTAGCGCCACATACAGCACTCGTAATTTTTCCCCATCTGTAGTACCAGTATGGCGAATCTGCATTAAATTTCTTGGTAGTGCCAGCAGATTGTTATTACCTTTGCCTTTACCCCATGCCATATGGTCGGCAGAAATTATAAATACATACTCAAATTCCAGCCCCTTAGCCTTGTGTGCCGAGAGTATCTGCACTGCATCATCAGCATCTTTATAAGGACTAGTTTTGTTTATAGCCATTTCGGCTATTTCATAATCATCTACCATTTCTATTAAATCATCTAGCTTCAAACTTTTATCACCAAAATGCTTGTGTAGCTTACCTCGTAAAGCTGCCAAATTCTCGTACAGCGTGAATGCCTTATACTCATTATCTCTAGTATAGTACTCCATTAGTGGCGAAGTGTAGCCTGCTAACTCCGCCACACCTATTATATAGTCCAGTACTATCTCTAGTGGCTCCGTTACAGCCCTAGCCACCAAGTTTGCTAGCCACTCCGCCACAGCACTAATGGCGGTATTCTCTGAACCGCCCAAGCACTCTAGCATTGCCCGGTGCTGTTTTTTGGCCTCAGCGGTAAGCTTTATCACCTCCAGCATAGGCAATCCCCAAAAAGGATATGCCAATATTTCTAGCATCGATACGCTTTCACTTCGCCCATTTTTCACTTCGCATACATAACGCGCAATCGTTAGTATTTCGTGTAATATTTCATCTTCCAGCAAATTATCTTGTTTTTCATAGGCAATATTTATCTCTGGCCTCGCTTTCAAATAAGGTAATAGTGGCATAAAATATTTAGTTTTGTACGATATTATCGCAATATCTTTCTGCTTTACGCCACTCTTCACCAAACGCCGTATTTCCTCCGCCACAAAATCATACTCCATATCAGACACCAAAAATTCATGCCGATATATTTGCGTAGTTGTTGGTGCCGGTTTATGCGCTATCAAATTCTTATCCTCATACCTGTCTGGCGCTTGTTGTATTATCTTGCGCGAAAAATCTAGTATTTCTTGTGTGCTACGGTAATTATCTACCAGTGTTACCTCGTGCGCATCGTAATACTGCTGAAAATCTTTCAAATTCGTAGAAAGCGCACCTTGAAACTCATATATCGCTTGATCATCATCTCCCACCGCCATCACCACAGGCTTTTCGTAGTCAGTAAGTTGTTTAATAATAGCAAACTGCGAAGGATTAGTATCCTGGAATTCATCCAGCATTATGTATTGATATCGTTCCTGCAAAGTCAACCGAAACCCTTTATCGGCCTTTAGTACCCGTACCGCCTCTTCTATCATATCGTCAAAATCATACAGCCCGTTCTCACGCAAATATTCATCATATTTTTGCATCACATTTGCAATACTCACTAATTTTTTATTGGCTACACGGTCTTTTAGCCGGTAGT
>JAZNGO010000060.1:0-11541 GCA_045576515.1 Candidatus Nanosyncoccus sp.
TTTAATAATTAATTATTAAAAGGAGAAATAATGGACACAACACCTTATCAAGAATTTGCGAAAGAAAAATTGGGATTTGAGTTTAATGATATTAATTTGCTTGTGACAGCGCTAACACACCGAAGTTATGTGAATGAGCACAAAAAGACTCATGAGCACAATGAGCGTTTGGAGTTTTTGGGGGATGCGGTACTGGAGCTGGTGTCGTCGGATTTTTTGTATCGAGAATATGATTACCCAGAGGGGGTGATGACTGCTTTAAGGGCGGCACTAGTACGAACAGAATCTATAGGTGATGCTGGCAAGGAGCTAGGCTATGGGCCACTGGTAAGGCTTTCTAAAGGTGAGAAAAAGGGTTCGGAGCGGGCGCACGATGTAATACTCGCGGACTGTTTTGAGGCGGTGATAGGAGCGATATACTTAGACCAGGGGTATGATACGGCTAGAGAGTTTATCGCGAAACATATTTTGGTGAAAATAGATACAATCTTGGAGGAGGGCACATGGCGCGACCCGAAGTCTTATGTGCAGGAATTAGCACAGAGAATAGACGGAATTACGCCAGTGTACAAAACTTTACGCGAGGATGGGCCAGATCATGATAAATCTTTTACTGTGGGGATGTATGTGGGGGAATCGCTAAAAGGCGTAGGCATGGGGCATTCCAAGCAAGAGGCGCAAACAATGGCGGCTCGCGAAGGCGTGAAGGTCTATCACAAGATGCTTCCAAATAGGCCCAAGAAAAATTAAATCAAAAATCCCTCGGTTTCCCGAGGGATTGCGATTACTCATCAGGAATGAGTTCGATGTAGTTGCCGACATGTACTTTGGCCCGGATAGTCTGATTAATATTTACAGATGACCAATCCTCGAAGCTCAGAGTATAAACTCCAGTTTTGGAGTCGTCACGATTTATAAAAGCGGTAACGGTATACTCTTCTTTCGTGCCATTCGTGCGGAACTTTTCAGCAAGATCAGGTGTGGCAAAATACGGAGTGTCAGTGTGGCCACTAGTGGTTTCGTAATGGTCAAACACCCAACGCTCAATCTCATAATGGTACTTAGTGCGGTAAATCGGCTCCTGGCGATAGATAGCTTCTCGTTCCGTATAATATTCAGTCTTAAAATCCTGGACATTTTTTATAACTTCCGTAAAAGTGCCGTCGCCATTGTCACGACACCCTACCACTTCTTCATGATAGCCGTCTGGCACTAGGCGACTCTTCTCCACATATTCATAGTGGTCGAACACCGGTTCATAACCATAGATAGATTGATAATGGTACAGCTCTCGGCCGCCAGTAGGAATATGCCAATCATCTTCTTCCACCGTGCAGTACTCTTCTACTACGACTTTTCTTTCCCAAGTTTTGTCGGTAATGGTGAGTTCGCGTTCTTTCGGGATGAAGATTAGGACAAGTGTCGCAACCACCGCCAAAATGCCACCACCGATAGCTACCCATTTCCACGGTATGCGCCGAAGAAATTTACTCATCAAGATCGCCCTCCTTCGGTATGATATTTCTTCTTTCAGGGTGAAGATCAAGATAATCCTTGTCGGTCTGTTCGCGGCGGTGACCGCAGTTGGTACAAGCAGGCTTATCCGCCGGCATCATTGAGCCACAGTATGCACACGCCCAATTCGGTCCGATGCGACTGTAGTTTTGGATATACTGCCGATTTTCGCTTCTCTGCTTCGGATTCGGATAAAACTTAGTGTCGCTATCGCGAGTATGGCCACAGCCAGTGCAGGTGATAACACTTCCAAGATGTTCGTTCCCGCAGTGCCTACATGTCCAATACCCATAAAATGTGCGTCCCATATTTAGCCCCCTTATAAATCTTTTAAAATGCTTAATGGGTTACATTACGACCGTAATTATATCACGAAACAGAGAAAAAGGCAAGCATTTATTGACTTTCTAGCATAAGTGTGATATAATTAGGGGGTAGGCTTGTGATCATGCAAGCGTATGAATATTTTGAGAGGAGCGATATGCTTGAATATCCGTTGGTCATTATGCGATGATGATGTCATTGAAATATTTCGTGATGGGTGCGAAGAACCTGAGAGATATTCGGTGAAGGAGTTTATCGCTATACATGGCGAGGACGCTTTACCGGAGCGAGATAAGCCGCAGGAGCTGGGTATTGAACCCTATTATGAGTATTGGGATGCAGCGTTTGACCTGGTGAATGCTTGGGCAAAATACCAGGGTAAGCGGAAGTTATATGCTAACTATGTCGGCGAAAATACTCGCCATAGGGTTGAGCAAGTGATTACTAAAAGCTATGGTGGGGACATCAATAAGCTTGTGAGGCACTTGCGTAGGCTGAGTATGTTGGTGAACGGAGCTTTAGGGGATTTTTACGCTCAGTGTCGCAAGTATGGCATACAACCTGTCGATGCTATGTGGCTTCGAATGCATTTGCTCGAGGATAAGCACTACAGGAGTCTTCGGGGTAAGTGCCAGCGGCGTAGAGACAAAAATAAGCCGCCTACGCCACTCAACGAATTGCTATAGTATTCTATAGCATGGGGCCTACGGGCCCCTTTTCTTTTGCGAAAAAATGTGCTATAATAAAGTAAAATTAAAATAAAGGAGAAAAATGCTAGCGATTCGCATGCAACGTAATGGCCGGTCACATTATCCTACGTACCGGATAGTCGTCCAAGAATCACAGCGCCACCCACTTTCGGGTCGCGTAGTGGCTGAGGTCGGCAATTATAATCCCGCTACCAAAGCTTTGACGCTTGACAAGGAAGCGGTGGAGAAATACCTAAGCAATGGCGCACAGCCTTCTAGCCGTGTGGCGTTCATTCTCAAAAAGAATGGCGTGAAGTTGCCAAAGTGGTACAAAGAGCCAGCTCAGAAAAAAGCTGTGGCCAAGCACGCTGACAAATTGCGCAAAAATCAGCCTAAGGAAGAGCCAGTAGCGGAGGCTACTGAAACTGCCGCTGAAGAAACGCAAGAATAGTCTAGGAAGATACAAAATAGCTCTTTACGGAGCTATTTTTTGGTGCTATAATTTTAAAAAAGTAAAGGAGAAAATATGGCGACTATCGACCAGCAATTTGTAGAATATATCGTAAAAACCTTAGTAAGCAACCCTGACAAGGTGGAAGTAGAAAGAAATATAGATGAAAAGGGTGTACTGCTAACGTTGTCAGTGGATCCTAGTGATATTGGCCGGGTAATTGGTAAGCGTGGCGTGACTGCACAGGCTATTCGCGTATTGCTTAGGGCACTTGGTACCAAGCAAGATGCTAGATTTAACCTAAAGATTGTAAATACGGATGGCGAAGATGGTCCCGCAAAAGAAGAAAAGTCAGAGAAGCCTGAAGAGGGTGAACTAGAAGAGGAAACAGAAGAGGTAGAGGAGGTTGAAGAAACTGAAGAAACCGAAGAGCCTGCCGAGACTTCGGAGCTAGCCGAAAAAACTCGGGCGGAACTGGCTGATTTGGACGACCTAGATATATAAAGAGGTTAATTATGGCGAATGACATTTTTGGGTTGAAAGGAAAAAGAGTAAAAGTATGGACAGTGGGGTTTGGTCCTTCTGCTGATAAAGAGGACGAAGGGACTGTTACTGGGGTATTGCCTGGAATTGGTTTTTGGCTGGATGACAATGTGGTAATTAATACTCAGTTTATACGCAAGATAGAAATAGTAGAATAAATATAGCCCCGAAAGGGGCTATATTTTGTGAAAAAAGTGCTTGACAATTGAAACTGCTCGTGTATAATAGAGTATAAGCTAACTGCGAGTCGGCTTGTAGAAAACACAAATAGTTGAGAGTTTATCTATGTCTAGAAAGTGCCTTCCGTTGGGGCATTTTTTGGTTTTTGAAAAGATTATTAGGGCGCTCAGCTTTGTCTGGAGATGCGTTGCTTGCTCTCCGTATGTCAAATACGGTTCGCTTCGCTACTCCTCCATCCTCGCTGAGCATCCCTACTAATCATTTCAAATATCTTTACTCCTTGCGAAATATCTCTACTAATATCCCAAAATATGTCTTAACTCCTTTATCCTCGCCGAGTATCCCTACTAATTATTTCAAATATTATTTGCTCCTTACGGAATATCTCTACAAATATCCCAAAATACAGGGGTTGAGCTTGACATTATTGCGAGAGTGTGATATAATGGTGATATGATGGGGATTTTGTGCAAAAATTCTGAAAAATAGACTTGTTTTTTTTACAATATTTTGTATAATAAGTATCAAGAAGTAGTGTGCCTTGTTTTGTGGTCTTGTGAGAGCTGGCGACTCTCAGGGGGAAACTAGGCAGTAGTCTTCGGCGCTGGGGTGATTTTGCGACTTGATGCGAGGCGATGACAAGGAGTAAAATTGCTGTCAAGAAACTATTAACACTAATAAAAAAGAGGTAAAATGGCGACAAAACCAAAGTCTGGTGAAAGAGTATTTTTCACCGAAGGTGACAACGCGCTTCCAATACCGGATTTGACTGTGCATCAGAAGGATTCGTGGGAAGACTTTGTCAAAAACGGGCTGAGGGAAGTTTTTGCTGAGCTGAATCCAATAGACGATTACACCGGCCAAAAGCTCTCGCTCCGCTTTAAAGATTATTATTTTAAAGAACCGAAGGAGACAGAAGAGGAGGCAAAATACAACCTTGCTACCTATGAAGCTCCCCTTCATGTGCTAGTGGAGCTAGAGAATAAGACCACTGGCGAAAAGAAAGAACAGGATATTTACTTTGGTGATTATCCTTGGATGACAGACCGTGCAACATTTATTATAAATGGTACTGAGCGCGTAATAGTATCGCAGTTGATACGTTCGGCTGGGGTATTTTTCAATGCTGATACTGTGGGGGTACGGCGGTATTATGGCGCTAAGGTAATACCTGGGCGTGGCGCATGGCTAGAGTTTGAAACAGCGGCCAATGGCGCAATATATGTAAAAATAGACCGGCGTCGTAAGATTCCAGTAACTACATTTTTACGTGCTCTAGGCATGAAGAAGTCTGAAATCAAGAAGAAGTTCGAAAAAGTAGACACTGGGGAAAGAAAATATATTGACGCTACACTAGATAAAGATACGACATCTAGCCAGGGCGAGGCTTTGCTTGAAGTATACCGAAGAATTCGGCCGGGTGACCTTGCTACGGTAGAAAATGCGCGTTCGATGATAGAACGGATGTTCTTTGACCCGAAACGGTACGATTATTCTAGCGTGGGGCGTTTTAAGCTAAATCGTAGATTGCACAAAGATACGCCTAATGATCCGAAACACCGTACTTTGCAAATGGATGATGTGGTGGATATTATCACTGAGATTATTAGACTAAATAACACTCAAGACCCAGTAGATGATATAGATTCGCTGAGTAATCGTCGGGTGAAGTTGGTGGGCGAGCTAGTGCAGCGCCAGTTCCGCCTAGGTATGTTGAGATTGCAACGCAATATTCTAGATAGAATGTCAATGGCGAACCTAGAGGAAGTTACTCCGTCTCAGCTACTTAATTCACGCCCAGTAGTGGCAGCAGTAAAAGAATTTTTTGCTACATCTCAGTTGTCACAGCTAATGGATGAAGTAAACCCATTTTCTGAGCTAGCACATAAGAGGCGTCTAAGCTCTATGGGGCCAGGTGGGCTTACTCGTGAGCGCGCTGGGTTTGATGTGCGCGATGCGCACCCTACTCACTATGGTCGTATCTGTACCGTAGAGACTCCAGAAGGTGGTAACGTAGGTCTAGTGCTTAACTTTGCGACATATGCTAGGATCAATGAATATGGATTTATAGAGGCGCCTTATCTAGTAGTAAAAAATGGTAAAGTCACAGATGAAGTAGTATATGTAGATGCAGACACAGAAAATGATATGATTATTGCAGATGCTTCAGTAAAGCTAGATAAAGATGGAAGATTCGTAGAAGATTGGGTATCTGCACGTGTGCATGGTGCTCCTTCACAAGTAGAAGCTAAGAATGTGACCCATATCGATGCAGCGCACAAGGAGATTTTGGGTGTATCAGCATCATTGATTCCATTTGTAGAGAAAAACCGTGTAGACCGGTCGCTAATGGCCTGCGCTATGCAGAAGCAGGCAGTGCCTTTGCTTCGCCAAGACAACCCAGTGGTGGGTACTGGTATAGAGCGTGAAGTAGCGAAAAACACTTCACAACTAGTAATGGCTACAGGTACAGGCGTAGTAAAGAAGGCTGATGGCGAAAGTGTGATAGTAACTTACGATAAAGGTGGTGATAGAGAGTATAAGCTACATCACTTTGAAAAAACCAATGATGATAGGTGCTATAATCAGCGTTGCGTGGTAGTACGTGGTCAAAAAGTGAAAAAAGGTGACACTTTGATAGAAGGTGCATCTGTAAATAACGGTGAATTAGCGTTGGGGCGTGATTTGCTGGTAGCTTTCATGCCATGGCGTGGTTACAACATGGATGACGCTATCGTAATATCCAATAGGTTAGTAGAGGATGATACTCTTACATCTATTAATATCAAAGATTTTGAAGTAGAAGTACGTGATACGCGCCTTGGACCTGAGCAAGTAACTCGTGATATTCCAAATGTATCTGAGCACTCGCTAAGACATTTGGGTGAAGATGGTATTGTGACTGTAGGTTCGGAAGTAAAGAATGGCGATATACTGGTAGGTAAGATTACACCTAAGGGCGAGCAAGAGTTGAGCTCTGAGGAGAGATTGCTTCGTGCGATATTTGGTGAAAAAGCTAAAGATGTGCGCGACACGTCTGTACGCATGAACGGCTCATCTACTGGTAAGGTAGTAGATGTACGTATTTATACACGTGAGCAAGGCCATGAATTGAAGGCTGGCGTAATAATGCAAATAAAGATATTTGTAGCAGAAATGCGCAAAATCGGTGTAGGCGATAAGCTAGCTGGGCGTCATGGTAACAAGGGTGTGGTATCTAGGGTGCTACCAGTAGAAGATATGCCATTTATGGCAGATGGTACTCCGGTAGATGTAGTACTAAGCCCAATGGGCGTGCCAAGCCGTATGAACTTAGGCCAGCTATTTGAAACGCATCTTGGTATGGCAGCGAAGGCGCTAGGCTATAAAGTTGCAACACCTTCATTTAATGGTGTGCCAGATGAAGTAATAAGCGATGAACTAGAAAAGGCTGGCTTTGCAAGAGATGGTCGGGTACAACTATATGATGGCCTTACCGGTGAGCCATTTAATGAGCGCACTAGTGTAGGCGTAATGCATATGCTAAAGCTACATCACATGGTAGAGGATAAGATTCACGCACGTTCTACTGGGCCGTACACCATGGTAACGCAGCAACCGCTAGGTGGTAAAGCGCAAAATGGTGGTCAGAGATTTGGGGAGATGGAGGTTTGGGCACTAGAAGCATATGGTGCAGCCACTACGCTTCAAGAGATGCTTACCATCAAGTCGGATGATGTTTACGGTAGAGCTAAGGCCTATGAGGCTATCATCAAGCATGAACCAATAGAAGGTCCAAAGTTGCCGGAAGGGTTTAATGTGTTGGTGAAAGAGCTACAAGGTCTAGGGCTAAAAGTAGATTTGCTTGACCATGGCGAATCAGCAGATGCTGGCGATGTGATAGAAAAAACATCAAGAGAAATAGAGAGTTCTAAGGATGATCAATCCATCTATGATCAACATAAAAAAGATACTGAGCCACAGATTCTGGACCTCGATGACGATGAGGCCGAGGCGATGATGGCTGAAGAGGGCATTGAAATAACAGAGGTAGACGAGGATGATGGTACCGTAGACCTCGGAGAGGAGTTCTAATATGGCGTGGATGGATAATTTTATCAGCGCTTCGGATTTTGATTCGATAAGACTGACAGTAGCTAGTCGCGATGATATACTCAACTGGAGTTATGGCGAAGTTACTAAGCCAGAAACTATTAATTACCGCACCCAAAAGCCAGAACGTGATGGGTTATTCTGTGAAAGAATCTTTGGGCCAACCAAAGATATCAATCCACACGATTCTAAAGTAAAAGGTGTAAGAAGCCGTGAGGCGGCCGTAGATAAGGAAGGTAATCTTGTTACTAAGTCTATTACTCGGCGTGAGCGCATGGGGCATATAGCTTTGGCGGCACCAGTAGCACATATATGGTTTATGCGTGGGGTGCCTTCAGCATTAAGTCTGCTTTTGGATATGACAGTAAAAAATATCGAAAAAGTAGTGTATTTTGCAACATACCTCATGACTGATGTGAAGTCTGATGAGATTGCGAAAACTTTGGAAGATTTGGAAAGTCAAACTATAGCAGCGCGTGAAGCTATTAAGTTGCGCTATGAAAAAGAAGGCAAGGCTGAGAATGCCGATGTAAAAGCTTTAGCGGAAGCACGTGACAAGGAACTAAAGGAGCTAGATGATGACTACCATGCACGCAAGGCTTTGCTGGAATCTTTCAAGAAAGGTGGAGTAATCACCGAGGTAGATTATCGCAATTTGCCAGAAGAATATGAAGATTTGATTACGGTAGAGATGGGTGCGATAGCTATCAAAAAGATGCTTGATGAAATAGACCTCGACAAGCTTATAAAAGATTTGCATAAAGAAGAAGAGGAAGCTAAAGGCCAAAAGGAAAAGAAGATTCAAAAGCGTCTAAAAACTCTGGAAGGTATGCAAGCTGCGGGTATCAAGCCGGAAGATTTGATACTGACAGTAATACCGGTGATACCACCAGATTTGCGCCCAATGATTGCTTTGCCTGGCGGTAGATTCGCTACTTCCGACCTCAATGACCTATATCGCCGGGTAATTAATCGTAATAATAGGTTGAAGAAGTTAATGGAGCTAAATGCGCCAGAGGTTATTTGTCGCAATGAGATGCGGATGTTACAAGAAGCCGTGGATGCTTTGATAGATAATTCTGCAGCGCATGGTTCACGTGGTGCTAGCTCTACGAATGGGCGTCGTCGGCTCAAATCTCTATCTGACTTACTAAAAGGTAAGCAAGGTAGATTCCGCCAGAACTTGCTGGGTAAGCGCGTGGATTACTCTGGGCGTTCAGTGATTGTGGTAGGACCAGAGCTCAACTTACATGAATGTGGTTTGCCAAAACAAATGGCACTAGAACTATTTAAGCCTTTTGTAATATCATGGCTAATTGGCAATGAGTATGCTACTAACATTCGTTCGGCTTCTAGGTTGATAGAGGCTAAGGAAACCATAGTATGGGATGCGTTGGATGAAGTAATTAAGGGTAAATATGTACTTCTAAACCGCGCGCCGTCATTGCACCGCTTAAGTGTACAAGCTTTCCAGCCTAGACTTATTGACGGTAAGGCTATTAAGCTTCACCCACTTGTAGCGTCAGGGTTCAATGCGGACTACGATGGTGACCAAATGGCGGTACATTTGCCACTCTCTGATGCGGCTCAAGCTGAAGCTAGAGAGCTAATGGCAGCGAGTAAGAATCTTTTGAAACCTGCAGATGGTTCACCGGTACTTGCTATTTATCAGGATGTGGTGCTTGGTGCATATTACTTAACTTATGATAAGCCTGGCACAGACACTAATGAGCCAAAAGTATTTTCTAGTGTATATGAAGCAGAGATGGCATATGACCAAGGTATTATTGCTTTGCAAACTCCAATACGGGTGTTTACTAAGCGCGAGATTCGTGATACTACTTTGGGCCGCGTAATCTTCAACGAAATATTGCCAAAGGATTATCCATATGATAACTCCGTACAAACTAAGAAACATTTATCCAAGGTGATGGCTGATATATTTGATCTATATGGGGCAGATGTAATGGTACATACTGCGGATGCTTTGAAAGATTTAGCATTTGAGTACGAAACTATCGCTTCTATTTCTACGGCGAAGGATGATTATCCTACCTACGATGAAATAGATGACTTTATCGCGGAAGGTGATGCTAAGACCGCCCTTATACAGCAACAGTATAACGATGGCTTGGTGACTGAGGATGAAAGACATAAACTAACTGTAGCCAATTGGCGCGATATAGATAAGAGAATCTCTGAGTTTTTGCAGGGCAAGTTGGCTGAGATGGACACAGATATTGCGGTGATGGTGAACTCTGGTGCTCGTGGTAATATTTCAAACATCAAGCTTGCTTCGGCAGAGATTGGTATCATGGTGGATATTAATAACAACGAGATAGAGCTCCCAGTGAAGTCTAGTTACAAGAAGGGGCTAAATACTCTAGAATCATTTATTGCCACTCGCGGTGCACGTCAGGGGCAGGTATCTACGGCACTTCGTACGGCAGACTCCGGCTACCTCACTCGTAGGTTAGTAGATGTGTCGCAAGATGTATTTACTACTGATGAAGAGGCAGAAGACCCAGGCTTTACAGTGTATCGTAATGAGACCGAGCTATCTGGTATAGGATTTGCTGCAAGAATTGTAGGACGTTACACAGCGGAGCCGGTGCCAGGCTACCTAGAGGCTGATGAACTTATCACGAAGGAGATGTCCGAACAAATAGAAGCCGATGAAAAGGTGAAGGAAGTAAAAATCCAGTCTATTTTGTCTACTACGGCGGTAGAAGGTATACCGCGCAAGAGCTATGGTGTAGATATGTCTACCCGTGCACTTGTGGCAGCTAATGAACCAGTAGGCGTGATAGCCGCTCAGTCATTGGGTGAACCGGGTACACAGCTAACTCTAGATACCAAACACGGTTCGGGTGTGGCTGGTTCTGGTGCTATAGCTAGAGGTCTTCCTCGTGTGGAAGAGCTTCTAGAGGCTAGAGCGCCAAAAGGTCAAGCCTACGTGTCGCCAGTAGATGGTGTAGTAGAACTATGGGAAGACGGAAATCACTACGTAGTGCAAATCACTCCGCAATCTGGTGAGCTTACACGCATAGAGCTGAATGGCCGTAAGCCATCAGTAAAAGATGGTCAAAGCGTAAAAGCTGGTGCTACACTAGTACGTAAGAGTGGCGATAAAGAGGCTATCAAGGCGCCAGAAAATGGTATCGTGGAGCTAGTCAAAGATGCTATTATTCTAGTAGGTGCTGCCAAAAATACTGTAAAAATTGAGATACCAGGTGAAGCTGAAATGGTAGTAAAGTCTAACGACAGCGTAAGGGCTGGCGATAGACTCACCGTTGGGTCACTCAATCTACAAGATTTGCTAAAGTACAAGGGCGTAGAAGCTACTGAACGCTATATTATGAACGATGTGCTTAATGTGTATGCGGCACAGGGTCATGAAATATCGCCAAAGCATCTAGAAATATTGGTGCGCCAGATGTTTTCGAGAGTACAGATTAATGAACCGGGGGATTCGGAATTTGTATCTGGAGATATTACGTCGAAGGCAGCAGTAGTAATGGCTAATAAGGCCCTCGAGGCGGCTGGTAAGGAGCCTGCTACCTATACCAATTTGCTACTAGGTATTACTAAGGTATCTATCTTCTCGGATTCGTTCTTGTCGGCAGCATCATTCCAAGACACTACACGGGTGCTTATCAATGCGGCAATAAACGGTCGCGTGGATCACTTGCGTGGGCTCAAGGAGAATGTGATTATTGGCCGGAAGATTCCGGTAGGTACTGGCGT
>JAZNGO010000061.1:0-8856 GCA_045576515.1 Candidatus Nanosyncoccus sp.
TTATTCATGTTAGAAATTGCAACTTCTTCAGACTCGAATTCTAAATTTACGCCGTGATCATAAGCCTTCGCAATAGGTAAAATATATTCCATTAAGAATTTAATTGAGAAAATTTCAGCCCAGTCTGGCTCTGGGTATGTAGGGCTCCAAAAATGTTTATATCCGCCAAAACAAAAACAAAAGAGAAATGGTAGATTCGATTTTAATATATTATCAACTCTTTCTTCTGTTAATTCTTTTGCAGCATCATATTGCGCTTTTTTGGAATATTTTTTTAAGAAGAGTCTTTTTAATGCTTCTTTTTTAAGACTATTCCTATCTAGACTAGTTTCTGGAAAATTGTTGAAATCTAGTAACTCATTATTGATATAGTTATTTACTTTGTTTTTTAACTCATCCATTAGCTATTATTATATAATAGATCCCATATTTTACCACTAAAAATGTGAACTTTTGATATCCCTAGGTAAAATTACCTCTGTTGGTTTCAAAAGAGTTCAAATATTGGAAGTCCGTTAGGCTTATAGGGGTCGAAGCACTAAAAAAGAGTCTCGCGACTCTAATTTACCTAGTATGGTGGAGTGTACGAGATTCGAACTCGTCACCTCTTCTATGCCATAGAAGCGCTCTACCAAATGAGCTAACACCCCACCACTACATTATACTACAAACCATTACTAAGTGCAAATCGTCACTACACCTGAGTAGGCTCTGCTGAATCTAGGTTGTAGTCCCCCATCGCAACTTTTTGAATAGCCGGGTCCTCATATGTACTATAGTAATATGTTTTGGTTTTGGTGGAATATCCCCCAGTGTAGATAGTTTTTTCATATGCTCCATCGCCCATCGCAGCGGCGCCATCTATCATTGCTACACCAGTAAGCGTATGGAAAAGCCTAGAAACATTTTCCTCCTCAGTATTTTTTGCAGGATAATGGGTGTTAAGATATGCCACTCGCACAAACCTAGACGGCGAATAGTAATCACCAGGTATTCCCCGCATAAGCGAACCGCTACCAAAAGCCGTCATTTTTGCCTTACCCCAATGAACCTCTTTTGGCATCTGCGGAAATAGATTCATATAGTTGCGCAAGTTTTCTTTATGCCAAGCATAGCCCGGCTGATTGGTAAGTATATCCACGTCATTATGGAAAATCTCCATGCCTTGCTCAGTATATTCTACTACTATTGACCTCTTGGCGTCGCCTATCAGCCAGTGCAGCATCGATACAGGATATTTTTCATTTATCGGCTTCGCCACTATAGCCACATCTTTTAATGCCTTTTCTACTTCGTCTACGCTAGAAAAATTCGCCACCACCCATAAAGGGAACTCGTATGCCGCTACATTAGTTTTGCCATCCACTGCTGCATCCTCATATTTTGCATAGCCTGGGAAATTCAAACCAGCTATAGCCAGGCCCTTCTCATTAGCACAGTCAAAATACAGCGGAATATTTTCCTCTACTATAGCCATACCAATTACCGCGCCGGCCTGCATTGCCGTCTCGCCCAAAAATGCCGACTGATATTTGTACCCACGCGGAGTTACTACTACCTTTTGCCCATAAGGTACAGACCAATCCAAATTCCTGCCAAAATACATATTCCCTTCACTATCACTAAATCTAGCTCCTGTACACATTTTATCTCCTTTATAATGTTTATGTTTATATCATACCACATAGTTGCATTATTTAGCAATCTGACCAAATTCCTCCTCAAAATAATCATATCTTTGACTTAGCCATTCCACCAGCCGCGCCACCTCGCCATCAAAATTCTCCTTGCTCCACTTTGCGCCATCCTTTAGGGCGGATTTTCGGATAAGCTCAGCTTGCGCCTCTATATGCTCTATCAGTTCATCTTTCCGCCCAGACAGCTCCCTAACAAACATCTCGTTTACCTTTTGCCGGAACTCCGGCATTACTATTAGCCTAGCAAAGAGTCTAGACCATTCCCAGTATTGTTTTTCCGGCTCAAGATAATCTAAAGATTGCACCCAGTCCACAACTTTCCCATTTGGTGCAATATTATTACCATTGTTTAACGATATATCAAAATCCCACGCGGGCCCAGCATGAATTTTATCGTCTGACCCATCTTTGTAAAAATAATGACTAGTAAAATACGCATCTGTATTCGCCGTGAGTTCTGATATCAGATAATACCTTGCAAAAGATTCCACATCCACTAGCCGCTCTATCTCACGATAATCATTATTTTTTATAGCTACCTCTAGCTTATTAAAAGCACTCAGAAAATCGCGCATTGCCAACTCGGCATTTTCTTCTACCACCACATCTTTTACTGTAAAGCTTTCGCCATTACCGGTGGTGTAGCATTTAGCCTCTAGCTTACAATATACGTTGTCCAGCTCGGCCAATATTCCTAGGGGGTCTTTCAAATCTACCGCATTTTTTCCTATCTCTATTCCTCGCGTCAAATAATATAGCCCCAGATAATCACCATCCACATATACATCTACAAATTTACCCCTGTAAACATATTTTTCACCTAACATGCCCTCTATATAAAAAGCCGTATCGGTTCTAAGATTAGTAGCGTCCACAGCATTAGCTAAAAATATCCATTTGCGCCGTTTACCAAGGCCTAGCAAGTCTGCTTTTTGTGCCAATTTAAATTGTAACGGCTTTTTAGCCTGCCCCCAGGTGGCGTTACCACGCCCTTTCACCTCTACGTCTGTAAATGCCTGCACAGCCCCATCATCCACTAGTTTCAGGGTATTATTCTGATTTTTTATCTCTTTACCATTTTCAAATAAATCTTCTATAGTGATGTCATTTAAAGTAATTTCTATTTTTGGTAAATCTTGCTTTTTGCCTTCACTACCTATATCATAGCCTACTCCTACCATCACCCCTGGTATCACCAATAATATCACCACCAAAAAACCACTCACTAGAATATTTTTCCAGTTCCAGTCTTTCATAAGCTTATTTTAACATATTTTGCTTATATCGCATTAGCAAAAATCACCAATCTATGCGACGCATCCCCGTTACCATAAGAGTCACCGTAGCAGGTCATTAGGGCAATATTATACTTTTTCCCGCCTTTTTTATCATATCCCCCTGCTACAGCAGACATTGGTACGTCTTGGCCATTAATATAAGAGGAGTTATCATCAACTTTTAGGTTGTATTTATCTATTTTTCTGTAAATAATTTTATCTTCCACCCGGTAGTTTTTAGTTACACCACCATATGTTACGCTAAATATCTCACCCCTATTTACATAGTATAGCGTTCTAAATACTTCCGGAGAATTATGACCATACAAGAAAGTTCCATCATTATACCTAGCCACATGCTTACCAGCATCTATTGCTGTATCAGTGGAATCAAACATCTCTATACTCTTACCGCCTATAGTGACATAGTTTTGCAATACCGGCGCTACATATACTGGCGTTACAACGGGAGCCGCCACGGTCGCTCTACTAGGCTCCGCTACTGGTGCAGAAACAGGTTCCGACTCAGATTCCATCTCTGGCTCTGGCTCCGCTTCTACTATAGGCACAGTCTCCACTACCCGGGCATTATCCAGCCCTGTTAGTTTTACCGTATCAGAAGCCATCAAAAACTCTGGTACGCTAAATATACTGATAAAACTAATTAAAAATAACAAAAAAATGCGTTTCGCCATTTGATACTCCCAATTATGACTTAACCCTCTAATTATACCACACTTATGCCAAAAAGTCAATATTTATACCATAATTTCATCTTACACCCCTATACAATATTATCATAATGGGCTATAATACTGAGAGTAGGGTGGAGCACATTTAAAGGAGGTGAAAAATGTGGATAAAAAAGTCCTATTTGATGAATACAACCGCATCATCGCACTAGAAGAATCAATATCCAACGGCGCCTATACGGCTCCAACATGTGGCCCAGACTATATCCTTGGCTTAGCAGAACAATTGGAGAGCATTATAAGGTCTGGTATGGTCCCACGATGTTGTGCTACCAGATACGGCCCGCTCAAAAATCCCCGCGAAATAGCCTACGAATCCGTATCTGCCCATACAAACCTAGTAAAGGCTATTGTCGACCGTATACTTGCATATCGCTATGGCTCGTATTTCTATAGCACCGGAGATAGGTTCTGCTACCGCGAAATAATGGCAGTCATCGAAAGACACGACTTGCCGGAAAATCTTATTGGGGACATTGCTGACAATGGCAACCGCCCCGACGAAGAACTAGCCGAGACAGAGCATTCATTCCTAAGAGGATATGCTGGGTTATCGCCTGCGTCAGAAACAGATTTCGAGAAACGCGTTCACGACCTACTGGTCAACTACGAAGAAAAGCGTGGCTTCTCTGGTAGATTAATCTTTGCTGCAGACAAGGTTGCTGCCATACTGGTAACGCTCGGATACGACGCTATGGGTTTTCCGCCTAAGATGTCTACTGCTTTCGCTGGCGCATCGGAAAGAGAAAAGTCCGCCATGAAACTCTGCGATTTCCGTGTTAAATCCAGGAATGCTTTCGGAGATTATGAAATTTGCCGCGCTAGTGAAATGTGGACTATCGATTTCTTAAAGTATCGCAAGTTATATCAATACGACGATACAGGCCTAATCACGGCGATTCTTGTTATGGGAACTCTCAAAGTAAATGAAGAATGGTACTCCTGGCGAGAAAAAGATTATCAGTCTACTAGCTCATCCTGACCCCACCTCCACTCTCTAGCCCCGAAATTATATATTCCGGGGCTTTTCATGTGCTATAATTATAAAAAAGGAGGTAAATGAGCAAATTTGATGAACAATATATCGACCTATGCCGGCGCATTTTAGCTCACGGCGAAAAAATAGTAAACTACAAAAAGTCCGACCGCCGCAGTGCCACTACTGCCACTGCCATACCAGACCACACCGCCCAAGGCTCTTCCGAGGCTCGCACTATTCGCTTACCCCACCAAGTTTTGCAATTTGACTTAAGTGAAGAATTCCCTATACTAGTATCAAAAAAAGTTGGTTTTAAAACAGCTACCCTAGAAATGCTTTGGATTTATCAGGTAGCAAGCAATGATGTCCGCTGGCTTCACGACCGCGGCATTAAAATCTGGAACGAATGGGAAATCGCCGAAGATGGCACCTACCAGGGTCGCAATATCAACGAAATATTTGCCGCCAGCCACCCTTCCGAACCCAAAGAAAACTTTGCTCATACTATTGGTACCGCCTACGGCTGGATTGTTAAAAAATATCATCTCATCGATAATCTTATCGAAACCCTCAAAGAAAATCCTGGCAACCGCCGCATGATTATGAGTCTCTGGCAAAACGAATGGCTGCCTACAGCAGCTCTCCCTAGCTGTGTATGGAATTCCCAATGGAATCTCATAGATGGCAAGCTCAACATTCTCGTTACCTCACGTTCTACCGATGTGCCACTAGGGCTACCTTTCAATATAGCCCAATACGCCGTACTATGTCACCTCGTAGCTCAGTGTGTCGGCGCCCAGCCGGGCCAGTTTACATTCATCACCAACGACGCCCATATTTACGAAAACCAAGTAGACGGCATCCGTGAGCAAATCGCCCGCTACGATAAAGCCGTCAAAGACGGCACCCTACCACCCGCACCCAAGCTCTGGATCAATCCCGACATCACCGATTTTCACGCATTTGACAATTCGCGCGAACTCAAAGATATCCGCCTAGAAAATTATCAAAACCTCGGCACTATCAAGATGCCAGTTACGGAGTAACATGTTTAGTATCATTGCGGCTATTGGAAAAAATCGCGAGCTCGGCAAGAAAAATGGCCTCATCTTTCATATCCCCGAAGACATGAAATATTTTCGCGACACTACCAAAGGCCATACCGTGGTAATGGGGCGTAACACCTGGAAAAGCCTCCCTAGCAAGCTCCCAGGGCGACAAAATATAGTAGTATCCAAAGCCCCAGTCCCTGATGCCGATGCCACTATCACTAATCTAGATGATTATATTAGACAACATCTAAACACCCCCGAAGAAATATTCATTATCGGCGGCGGCATGGTATATGCAGCATTTCTACCATATGCCAAACACCTCTACCTCACGGAAATATCTGCCTCAGCTCCCGATGCCGATGTGTTCTTCCCAAAATTCGACAAATCCAAATACACTAAAACCATAATCAAGAAAGGTACCCACAATGCTCTAGCCTACACCTTCGCTAAGTATAATTTAAAATAAGCATAAAAGGAGATAATCATGCAAGATTTGATATTTGATTTAATAGACAAAGAAAAAACCCGCCAAAGCGAAGGTTTGGAACTCATTCCTAGTGAAAATTATGTTTCGGCAAATGTACTCAAGGCTATGGGTTCTATTCTCACCAATAAATACTCCGAAGGTTACCCACATTTCGATGGTACAGGTGTAGCTCGCCCAGCCGAACCAAATTTTGTGGAATGGAGCGAACAGCAAATAGCCAGTAAAATTTTACCAAATTACCGCTACTATGGCGGCCAAGCCAATATAGACCGTATCGAGCGTCTAGCCATAGACAGAGCTTGCCGACTTTTCCATGCCGACCACGCCAATGTCCAGCCTCACTCTGGCGCCAACGCCAACGAAGCTGTGTATTTTGCCTGGTGCGAGCCTCACGACAAAATCCTAGCCATGAGCCTACCAGCCGGCGGTCATCTCACTCACGGCGCACCTGTCACTCGCTCCGCCAAAATCTATGATTTTATTAGTTACGGCGTTACCGAAGATGGTGATATCAATTACGATGAGCTCGAACAAAAAGCTTTGGCCGAGCAGCCCAAAATAATCCTAATAGGCTACTCTGCTTTTATGAAAATCCCAGATTTCGCCCGCGTAGCACGCATTGCAGCCAACATACCCGGTTGCTTGCTTATGGCTGATATGGCCCATGTAGCTGGCCTTATTGCCGGCGGCGTACACCCCAATCCTTTGGACTTTGGTTTTCACGTCATGACCACCACCACCCACAAAACTCTCCGCGGGCCCCGCGGCGGTCTAATTCTATCCAAGGGCAATGTCGCTTCCCCTCTCAAAAAACCCGAAAAATCCCTAGCCAATATCCCCATCCTTATAGACCGCGCCGTATTCCCAGGCACCCAAGGTGGGCCCCTAGAGCATATCATCGCCGCCAAAGCCGTAAGTTTTGGCGAAGCCTTAGAGTCCAGTTTCAAGGATTATGCACACAACATCGTAGATAATGCCAAAACTTTAGCCAAAGAGCTACAAAAGCTAGGCTTCACTCTGCAAGGCGGCGGCACCGACAATCATCTTATCCTAGCCAATGTACAGGCTAGCTTTGGTTTCGATGGCAAAACCTATGAAAAAGCTCTAGACATGGTGGGGCTCACCCTCAATGCCAACGCCATTCCTTCCGACAAAGGCGGCGCCTTTCGGCCCTCTGGTGTTAGGCTCGGCACCCCAGCCATCACTACACGTGGCCTCGGCAAGCAAGATATGAAAACTCTAGCCCTGTGGATGAAAAAAGTCGCAGATATTTGCGTGGAAGCCGGCTCCGAAGCCGAGCTCACTAAATACTCCGCTGAGCTCGAAACCATCCACGCCGAAGTCCGCGCTTTGGCTCTCAAATTCCCTGTGCCAGGGATATAAACTATAAAACCAAGAACAAAAATAGCCCAATACGGGCTATTTTACCATTGTATCATACTTATGCTAAAAAGTCAATAGCTAAAAATTAAAATTCCCCTGTTAGCTTAACATACATATGAGAATTTCCTATAACAAAATAACCCTCTAAATTGTATAGTTGTAGTTAGGAAACTATAAACTAATACAACCACGGAGGGTTATTTTGAGTATAACACAAGAAATGAAATATCGCCTAAATGCAATTAAAAGCCTAGAAAAATTTGGGCCACAAAGGGCCGCAGCTAATTATCATACAGCTCCATCCAACATTTATCGCTGGCGAAAATTGTATAGGGATAGTGACAATAATGTTGAATCCCTAAGAAGCAAATCTAGGAAACCAAAAGCACATCCAAATGAACATACGGCATCAGAGATAAAGCTGATAAAAGACATGAGGAGACGTAACCCAAATATTGGTCTACAAGACCTTTGGATTAAGTTAAGAAAGCGAGGTTATACTCGTACCCAACCAGCACTTTACAAAGCCTTAAAACGGCTCCAAATGCCCACAAATCCCAAAACAAAGCACTCACCTACTTGTAAGAAAAGTAAGCCATATGAGTCAATGAGCTACCCAGGCCAACGTGTCCAAATTGACGTAAAATATGTACCAAAAGAATGTATAAGTTCAGAATTCATAGAGAAATATGGTAGTGCCGAACTATACCAATACACTGCCATAGATGAGTATAGTAGGTACCGCATATTGTGCGGTTATCGTGAGCATAATACCTATTCGTCTAGCTTATTCTTATGCCAAGTTGTTTCTGGTTTTAAAGCACTTGATATAGAGGTAGAATGTGTCCAAATTGATAACGGAACGGAATTTACAAAACAATTTTCAGTTAAAGATAAAAATAACCATAGCATGTTTGAGGATACAGCAAGGCGCTTAAAAGTAAAGGTTAAACGCATTAAACCCCATACGCCTAAACATAATGGAAAGGTAGAAAGAAGCCATCGTGAAGACCAGAAATTATTCTATTCTGAAATGATACGTTTAAATCACTTGACAACAGATGAAAATAACTTTAAAAAGAAACTAAAAAGACATCAAGATAAAACAAATAATCGTCCAATGAGGCCACTTAACTATTTATCTCCAAAACAGTATTTGAAACAATATAAAAACAACCAATTAAAGTAAAGATTCTCATATGTTTGTTAATCCTACACAATAGCTA
>JAZNGO010000062.1:0-2741 GCA_045576515.1 Candidatus Nanosyncoccus sp.
CCCCCCCCGTTTGTCAAGTACTTTTTCGGACTTTTTTAAACTTTTTCATAAAACTAAACTTTTCCACAACCCCCGCACCCTGTATTTTTTTCTGCACATTTTCGCATCACATCATCCGCTGAAATTGAAAAAACATTAAAGAAAATGCCGAAAGCAATTTTTTGCCAAAGAAGCGAAATAATGTAGTATCTATACAACATCGCATGCTTGCACATTTTCAAAACCTTTGCTAGAATAGTCTTTGTCGCTCGTTAATTTCCCAAAGACTCTTAGTCTTTCGCGAGGTGGGTCGGTCGTAAGGGCGATAAACATTAAGGAGAATACTAGATACATGCGTATCAAAAGACTGCACCGCTCCACGGGGCGCAAGGAGTCCAAAATCCCTCCTGCCGCATGGCAAGAGTTTATCGAAATCTAATTTCGAGTAGCCCTCTCACGAGGGCTATTTTAGTGTGCCGCAAAGCTCCTATAATTCAATGAATTTCATACATCTCCACAAATCAATTCCAGTGCACAAACCAAAATCATTTAAGGAGGCAACCTACAAAAAGAAGCCCTTGCGGTAGGTACCTTCGGCGCCGTGCAAGTGCTTCGATACCTTTATTATATCAAATTAGTGCAAAAATATCAATAATCTGGCCGCGTTTTGTTATCATAATAAGTTTTTTAATTTGTTTTCTTGGTTTTACCTGTGAAACTAAGAATTTTCTGGTATTATCATCACGTGAGTTTTTCATGCGGGATGTGTCTACGATAATATTTGGTGACTGTTTTAAGGCTTTCTTAAGTAGATGCTCTAACGAATTCGCATTAGCTGATTTGGGGGATTTTATTTCAAACTCGATTCCATCAAGCAAAATATCTGCCGTACGTAAATTAGATTCCTCAAGAAATTTAATATCATGTCCAGCCATGGTTAAAATTTCTGCAACTCTCATTTCGTGTGGCCATACCTTACGACCAGACGCAATGAATGTTCCTTTTTTCTAATTATTCATCGTACAAATATTATATGTCATTTGATTTAGGAATGATCACCAGTCTTAGCTTCTACTATATCCTTTAGTAGCTCTATAAAATCATCCGTAGTTTCCATTTTGTCCCATGTCACAGTTTTACCATCTATTATCACCTGCCCCGCATCGCTTCTGTCTATAAACTGCCCTTCCACATAAAACGCCGGTGTACCACTTATACCTATCCTCTTCGCTATTCCCTCATCAAACTTTACTTTTTTACTTACTTCCTCACTGGCCAAATCTTTATCAAATTTGTCCATATCGCCCTTACCATCTGTCACTTCCGCAAAGTACCCTTCAAATAGCGCCGTGCGCTCCGAAGCCGTAGCACTGGCCCACTCTGCTTGTTCTTCGTATAGCTTGTTCATGTATTCTTTCCAGTAGCCTTGTAACCCCGCCGCTTCTGCTGCCGATGCCGCCGCAGTACTATTTTTATTATATGTCAAAAGAAAGTTCCGATACACCACACCTAGCTTCCCATCCAGCTCTTCCACTGCTTTGTTTACATAAGGATTCATCGCCGCACAGTGGCTGCACTGGTAGTCCGCATACTCAAACACCAGCACTGGCGCATCCGGGTTGCCCTTTACATGGTCACCTATGTTGCCATTGTCCTTGGTAGGCTCTATCACGGAGTAAAAATCATACTTATTATAATCCGTAGCATTATTATTACCATCTATCACCAAATACGCCCCCACGCCTATCAGCACTACCACTAGTATACCCACTATCACCCCTATTTTGGAAAATCCTGTAAACTTTTTCATATAACTCCTTTAATGATATAATATATTATATCATGGTAAGTGAATTCATGCAGAAGTTTGTTAAGTTTATCGATCCTCGGCTCGATAAATACCGCCCCAAGCGCCCCACCGTAGCGCCCAAATACACCCCCACCACTCTTACTGATTTTATCGGCGTGCTACGCCGCACACCTCGCGACATCCTCAGTAGCCGAGACCGCGACCGTATCGCCGCTATCATGAGTTTTGATAGTCGCATTGTGGCAGACCTCATGGTACCAAAGTCCAAAATGATTTTTGTAGGCGAAAAAGAAGTCCTTGGCCCACTAGTGCTAGACAAGCTTTACAAGTCCGGCTTTACCAATTTCCCCGTGGTAGACACCAAAGACGAAGTCCTCGGCATCATTCACACCGAAGCGCTCAATGCTCTCGAAATCAAGCATACCGACCGCGCCACCAAATACCTAGACCATACAGTAAACTATCTACACGCTACCGACACCCTGCAGTTCGCTGTAGAAGAAATCGAACGCACCAACAGCTACTATTTCCTAGTGCTAGACTCTAGCGAGTCCCTCGCCGGCTTCTTCACTACCCAAATGCTGCTAGACTATCTTTTAAGCTAATAGCGAGATGCCACTTTCGAAATCTAACAGATAATATAGTAAAGTATTGTTGCATAATTCATTACAATTGAGGAACATTAAGGCAAAATCTACCTTTAGGTAGATTCTTGCCGCCGGAGGGGCGGAGCTTTGGTGTATAATCTCTGATTACACCAAAGCGTAGCTTCCGAAATGTAATGAATTATACAACAACGCCGCATCTCTACAATAGCCTTTTTATCTAAAAAATGATATAATATACTCTATGAGAATTTTAGTAGAAAACTTACACGATTTTTTGGGTAAAAAAGTAATGGTAGAAGGCTGGGTCAATTCTCGCCGCGACCACGGCGGCCTCATCTTTATAG
>JAZNGO010000063.1:0-2955 GCA_045576515.1 Candidatus Nanosyncoccus sp.
GCCAAAGTCGCAACCAATGACCTAGTTATTACCTTTGCCGGTGAAGGCGTAAACAGTGTCAAAGTCTGTAAAGTCGCTGGTAACTGTACCGGAGACAACCTAGTAGGCACCGTCTCTACTTCTGGTAGTTCAGTCCCCGGATTAGAAGATGGTAGCACTTATTATCTCTACCCAACTTTCACTTCTGGACACGAATTCGTTAGTTGGGAGAAAACCAGTGATGCTGGCGCCATCAGCGCTACGGACACTCTCAACCCGACCTTCACTATGACGGATGAGCCGGCAGCGGTGACCATCACTGGGAAAGCAACGCCTATTGGCTATTGCGATAACAACAATATAGCTGATGCTAATTGTATGCAGAGAATGGCCGCATCTACCTGTACAACTACTGCTAAAACTGTTTACGATGACCGTGATGGCTCAGCCTATAAGGTGCAAAAATTATCAGATGATAGATGCTGGCTTCTTGACAACCTCCGCCTCGGCTATGCTGGCTTCGCATCTGGCGTCAACTATCTTAATAGCTCTAACACCAACACAACTAAATCTATCGCCACCAGTACCTTTAACGGATGGAAAGAAACGTTTGGGTTTGCAGCATATGAAAGTCCAAAAATCAACATATCTTCAGCTAACACTGTCACTACTAGCTACGGCTCTGGCTCAGGCAAAATCGGTGTTTACTATAACTACTGTGCTGCCACGATGAATTCTTACTGTTACGCCGCTGGTTCTGGTACTGGTAACGCTTCACAGGATGTCTGTCCAAAAGGCTGGCGCATGCCAACAGGTGGCTCATCTGGAGAATACCAAGCTCTCTACACTGCTTATTCTTCAAACGCGTCTAGTTTCCGCACTGCGTTAAGTACCCCTCTTTCTGGCTACTTTTACAATAGTTCCGCCTACGGTCAGGGTAGCTACGGCTCTTTCTGGTCTTCTACGTACTACAATGGTAACAATATGTACAGCCTCTACGTCGATTCGTCCGGTGTGGACCCACAGAGCAACGGTAGTCGCGACAGCGGATTTTCAGTTAGGTGTGTCCTGAAAGATGCTCGAACAATCTCAGATATTACTTATATGCAAGACGTCAATTCTGATATAGCAGCAAACACTGCTGAAGGAGCCACCGCTACTCTCCGAGATATACGCGACAACCAAGATTATACCGTCGCGAAAATCAACGGTAACCTCTGGATGACCAGAAACCTCGCCATTGGTTGTAACGGCTCTGGCTCTAGCTACGGCTCTAGTGTGAGTAGTAAGTCTCTTACCAGTGCCTATTCTAATGTCAGCTCTACTTGGTCTACACCAACAGCACTACTCTCCCAAGCATCCTCCAGCACTCTAGCGGAAGACTACACTACCGCTCGGATGCAGTGTGACTCCACTTATGGTGCTTGGTATAACTACGCTGCTGCCACTGCAGGTACTATAACTGGCAGTTCTAACTCTACAGAAGCTACCGAAGATATTTGTCCAGCTGGTTGGAGGCTACCCACCCAGCTTGAACAGAGAGGAATAACAGGCGCCACCTCTGTTTTCAATGTTGTTACTGGTGGAGACTATAGTACCGGCTCTATCGTCAATCCCAAAAGCGGCTTCTGGTGGTCCGCTACGGCACGTAACACGGGAGCACGCTTCTGCCTACTCTGGCAAGATTATGGCTCTTTTCGCGTCGATGAATGGGCTCGCCATGCTGGGTTTTATGTCCGTTGTATACGTAGCTCTTAAGTAGCTGCTGACTGAACTGCACCTGAACTGTACCCCTAAATAAGCATAGCTCAGGGATGGGGGTTGATTTTCCACCCCACCTATGCTAGAGTAGGCGTTGGTTGGCTTTGACTGGTTTAGCGGGTCGGGAATTAGCCTAGCAGCTACCACTGCGAGGGCTCACTAAACGGCGTGTTAGGTAAGCTAAAGTTGCCCTAGAAAGGAGAGATGATGGTGCAATTTGCATTAGTTGTCTTCAATTTCGGTGTAAAGGACGAGCAGCCAAAGAAAAAAGATAGAGACTAGCTAAGCTAATCTCTACCAACCAATTATTATGGGATAGTTTCCTAACGGCTATCCCGTTAATGTTATTGTAGTACAAAATAGCATTTTTTGCAAGGTAAGCGCCGTTACAACACCTTATCCAGAAACTCTTTCACCCTCGCTGTCTTCGGCCGAGAGAAAAATCTATCCGGCGCCCCTTCCTCGATAATCCGCCCCTCATCAATAAACACCACTCTCGAGGCTATCTCCCGCGCAAAGTTCATTTCGTGAGTCACTATTATTAGCGTCATCCCGTCATCCGCCACCTCGCGAATCAAATCTAGCACATCGCCAATCGACTCCGGGTCGAGCGCCGAAGTTGGCTCATCAAAGAGCAAAACTTCCGGCTCCATCATCAGCGCCCGAATAATTGCCACTCGTTGTTTCTGCCCGCCCGAAAGCGAAGCGGGGAAGGAATCCGCCTTATTCGATAGCCCAATATGCCGAAGCAATTTCCGCGCTTTTTTCTCCGCTTCTTCCGCCGTCAACCTCTGTAACTTCACCGGCGCCAAGGTTAAATTCTCCATCACACTGAGATTGTTGATCAAATTAAAATGCTGAAATACCATCCCAATTTTTTGCCGCATACTTTGGATATTTTTCTCATCAATTAGAGTGTCTTGAAACCAAATCTCCCCGGCCGTCGGCTCTTCCAAGCGGTTGATACACCTAAGGAACGTCGATTTCCCCGAGCCAGATGGCCCCAGCACCACTACCTTTTCTCCGTCAAATAAATCAAAATCAATTCCATTTAGGACTTTATTATTGCCAAAAGATTTTTTTAGACCTCGGACGGATATTTCACTCCGTAAATCTCCATTTTTACGCTCTGACATCGCTCCTCCTTAGCCTCACTTCAATTTTCCGTACCACAAAAGAAATCAAATACACCACCGCGAGGTAGAATAGCGCAGC
>JAZNGO010000064.1:0-1654 GCA_045576515.1 Candidatus Nanosyncoccus sp.
TGGCGATCCTTAATAAAAATGGAGATAAGAAAATAAAAATTTTGTTTTGGCACTGGATTTTTGGAGGGGTGGAAAATAAACATAAAAAGTGTTGGCAAAAATGGTGAAGTTGTAGTATAATCAAAAGCATAATACAATTAAATGGGATGTAATAATGAAAAAAAGTCTTTTGGGTCAGGTCTTAGTCTTAGGGGGGATAGTTGGTGCAACCGGGCTAACTGGTGGAATACTTTTATCTCAAAACGTATCAGCAGACAACTCCACCGCAGACAATGTTTCTATCACTGTACCTTCTGCCTGTACTCTAGGTGGCACTATAGCTTCTGGCCAAGAACATACTGCCACTATCATCAGTGGCCAAAAGAAAGAGAATATTGGCACTACTACCATTACGGCAGTCTGTAATGATGCTAATGGCTTTGTCATCTATTCTGTAGGTGCTAGTGATGATGAAGAAGGCAATACCAAGCTACTCAGTAATATAGACTCTACCTATGACATCAATACTGGTACTACCATGACTGGCGATACTTCCGCTTGGGCCATGAAACTAAAAGGCGATACTACTGGTACCTATAACCTCACCATGGCTACAGATTTTGATAACAAACTCCATGCTATTCCTAGTACCTACACTACAGTAGCCTACCGTGCTCCAGCAGCTGTAGGTGATTACGCCGGTACAGACACTGATGGTGCCAAAATGACTACTACCTATGACGTCTACGCTTCTCCCACCCAACAAGCTGGTACCTATGTAGGCAAAGTACGCTATGCTATGTTACATCCATATACTAGCTCAGAACTAGTCTCCGTAGCTAGAGCCTACCAAAAAGCTGGCAAGACTAAAGTCACTCGTACAGCAGATGGTAAATCCTACTACAAAATGCAAGACATGACTCCTGCTATATGTAATAGTGTTAATATCATCGGCGAAGCTTCCCAAACTAAACTTATAGATATTCGTGATGAAAAGGTCTACTATGTCACCAAACTAGAAGATGGTAACTGCTGGATGACCCAGAATCTAGACCTAGATCTCACTTCTGGTGTAGCTCTTACTTCTGAGACTACCAATCTCACTACTTATGGCACTGCTCCATATGTAGATGGCTACAGTAATAGTGGCGGAGTAATCTCTTGGACGCCACAAGATTGGGCTTCTACTGGTTCATCTACAGCTAACATCAGCGCCACCACTAGAACCCCTAATGGCAGCGGCGGGTTTAATGATTGGATTAACGGTAGCGCAGCCGGAGCAGACGGTTATATCCACCCCCTCTCCGCTAATCCTGGCGACTATTACCAGAATGGCACCTACTTCAACTCCAGCGCATGTAATTACTTAACCACTACCTGTTCCAACTTTTCCACTACCCCATACCCAAGTAATGGCGAACATGGTCATGTAGGCAATCTCTACAATTATACAGCTGCAGTAGCATCCAACAATACTAATAACGTGAACTCTGGCTCACGTGAGAATTCCATCTGCCCAAAAGGTTGGTCTTTGCCCACCAATAGCGGAAATGCCACATATACTAAACTAAACAATCTTTACAATGACGGCATTACTGGCAGTGGTTTACCACAAGGCAGTGACAAAGGCTTATTTAACGCTCCACTATATATTGTTCGGGCCGGCTACGTCAAT
>JAZNGO010000065.1:0-3757 GCA_045576515.1 Candidatus Nanosyncoccus sp.
GCCACAGGCGGCTGGCGCTACTCCTCGCTTTGCCAAGCTCCGGACCCCCTTCGATAGAGTGTTGAGTGCCACCCGCAATTGGCTCTAATCTAACCATTGGTAGTAGTAGATTATGCGAGTAATACCGGGAAGGAAAATATCATGACAACTATACCTATAGAAGTCATTATACAGGATGCGGAAGCACCTATCGTACCAAGTGATGGTACAGATACAAACACTAATACGGAAGCTGCTGTAGCAGTACCAGATACTGGCGGTAGTGGCAGTAATATATTTACTGGCTCTGCTAGCGCTATAGTATTACCAGCCATATTACTAGTACTAGCAATAGGTACTATAGTAGCAGTACTTATACATAAGTATCACAAACAGAAAAATAATAAAACTACTAAAAAAGAAAAATTAGCTGTAGCTACATCTAGTACTATAGCAGTATTAGCAGTTGCAGTGCTAATAGGTAACTTAGTGTTGCCAGCTACTAAAGCTGCTACGAGTGATATAGAGGATGGTATTACTCCATCAGAAGATAAAGTAAGTATAGTAGTAACTAGAGATAGCGGTAGTGTAGAAGAAAGTACAGAAAGTACAGCTACTATTACTTCTACTAGTGACTTTGGCTACAAAGTACTACTATCTATGGCAGAAGGAGTAGAGACAAGTAACCTATACTTAAATGGTGATGAAGCAAGTCAGTATTACATTGCTTCTGTAGAAGCGGAGAATGAAGAGGGAGTAGAGCTCGCTGATAATACTTGGGGATTTGCACTTACAGAAGATGGCGAATACAGTGCAATACCACTACTAGATGATGCGATAGCAGTAGCACAAGGCTATGAGCCAGTAGAGGATGAAGAGTTAAGTATATACTATGGCGTAAAGGTAAGTAGTGACTTACCAGTGGGTACATATAGTGGGGGAGAGATAGAGTATACGTTAGAATTAGTCCCAGGATTCCCAGACACATTAGTATATATGCAAGATATGACTCCAGAAATATGTGCAGCTGCTCCTACTCCAGGTAATTCAGTAACAGATCCAGTACCTACAGCTACACTTATAGATAGTAGAGATAATAAAGCTTATACCATAGCAAAGCTTGCTGATGGTAAATGTTGGATGACGCAAAACCTAGACTTAGACTTAAGGAAAGATGGTACCATTACATATAACTCTACTAATACTAACCTTACTGTAGCTGGTAGCGGAGCTTACGAAAATGGTTATACTGTAGAAGATGGCGTTATTACCTGGACTCCAGTCAATGCTACTATTAACTTTACTGGTGATACTGTAGCAGGATGGGAAAGTAATACGGCTCCATATACTGCCAACCCTGGCGATGTATATTACTATACTTCTGGTACTGATGAGCCAGATACAACTTATGACTCTTTGGAATTATGTATGAAAGACCATGCTGCAGAAGATTGTAAACATTATCATGCTGGTAATTACTACAACTGGTCTGCTGCAGTAGCCAGCAATGATAGTAGTAGCTTGACTACTCAATATGATAATGCAGCTAACTCTATTTGTCCAGCGGGGTGGAGGTTGCCAAACGGACCAAGCATTGATAACGTATCATATAGCGAAATACTCGGTATGGTTAAAAGCTATGCAGGTGTTTTGGGCGATTTAACTCATTGTGGTGGCAGTTGCTTCTTTTATAATTATGAGGAGAGTGGGTTTGAAGCGGTTCGAAGAAGCCCATTGTGGTTGGCGCGGTCTGGCTGGTTTGAAACTTCTTCTTCTAGGTATGGCGTAAGTGGTTTTTATGTTTCAGGTACAGTTTCTTCTAATAGCGATTTTTTTGAAACTAATTTTAACTCAGGTCAACTTTGGCCAATGACCCCTATGTCAAAATCGTTTGGCTTCTCTATACGCTGTGTAGCTAAGTAGTCTGTTGCCGCCTTGGCTACCAACTTTTACCCCCGCCCTGAATGGGCGGGGGGTATTGTAGACATTTGAGGATAAGTATGATATAATACTCTCAAGAGTTTCAGCTGGTTTGTGACTGCTGTAAGCAAACTAGCAAATAGTGACCACTAGATATGGTGTTTTGGGGCTAAAATTAGCTGGCAAAACACTACATATAGCGTAGTGAAAATCACTATATATAATATATTAATCTAAACAGGAAAAAAGAGATGCCAACTATCAACCAGTTGATTCGTAAGCCTCGTAAAAAAGCTGCGAAAAAATCTAAATCTCCAGCACTTGGCTCTATAGTGAATACACTCAAGACCAAGCGCTATGAGAAAGCTGCGCCTTTGAAGCGTGGTGTATGTATAAAAGTTACCACCAAAACACCAAAGAAGCCTAACTCCGCGATGCGGAAAGTAGCGCGTGTACGCCTCACCAACGGCCAAGAAGTATGGGCTTACATAGGCGGTGAAGGTCACAACCTTCAAGAGCACGCAGTGGTGCTAGTACGCGGTGGCCGTGTGCCAGATTTGCCTGGTGTACGCTATCACATAGTACGCGGTACGCTAGATTTGCAAGGCGTACAAGGTCGTAAACAAGGGCGCAGTAAATATGGCGCCAAGAAGGAGGACAAGTAATGCCGCGCAAAACTACCAAATCATTAGTACGTAAAGTTAGTCCAGACCGCAGATACCAATCTATCCTAGTACAAAGACTTATCAATAAGTCTATGCTAGACGGTAAAAAGCAGGTAGCCGAACGCGCAGTATATGCTGCTATTGAAGGCGCTGCCAAGAAGCTGAAGTCTGAAAACCCAGTAGAGGTACTAGAAAAAGCTATCGCCAATGTATCGCCAGATTTTGAAGTAAAGTCTCGCCGTGTAGGTGGTGCTAACTATCAGATACCTTTCCCAATTCATGGGCATAGGCAACTACACTTTGCCTTTTCATGGCTAGTACAGTCTGCCCGGGCTCGCAGTGGCATGCCATATGCCAAGCGTCTAGAGGCTGAAATAGTAGATGCCTACAATGAAACTGGTGCTGCCTTCAAGAAGAAGGAAGATTGCCACAGAATGGCAGAGGCTAACCGCGCATTTGCACATTTTGCGCGGTAAAATCGCTATTAGGGCGCCTCGCGGCGTTAGGAGATGCGTTGCTCACTCTCCGTATGGCAAATACGGTTCGCTCCGCTACTCCTTCTGCCTTGCGAGGCATCCCTACTAGCTAATTTTACAAAATAAAACCTAAAAATTATTTTGAGAGAGCATAAAACAAACTCAAGAAATTTTGGAGGAATTTTAGGAAAATTTGACGGCGAACCCGGGGCAGGCGTGAGACCGCAAATTTTCCGTAAAAAAATTCTGATAAAATTTCCTGACGTGAAGCGTAGAAGCTCTCGAAAAATATATTTTTAGGTTTTTTGGTGACGTTTTCTTATTTCATGCTATAATAGACATAAGTATATTAGGAGGCAAGATGGTAAAAGTTGCTATAAATGGGTTCGGTAGGATAGGCCGAAACGCGCTCAAAATATTGCTAGACCGGCGTGATGTGCAGGTGGTAGCAATAAACGACATAACAGATGCCAAGACTTTGGCGCATTTGCTAAAATACGATTCATCGTATGGTACTTACGATAAAAAAGTATCCGCGGGTGAGAACTCTATCATTATCAATACGCGCGAAATACCAGTATTTGCCGAAAAAGACCCAGCCAAGCTACCATGGAAAAGCCTTGATGTAGATGTAGTGATAGAATCTACTGGATTTTTCACCAAGCCAGAAGATGCACGCGCACACATAAAAGCTGGCGCTAAAAAAGTAGTAATATC
>JAZNGO010000066.1:0-12515 GCA_045576515.1 Candidatus Nanosyncoccus sp.
ACCTAGTTTATCCATTACTTTATCAGATACTGATTTAGCTATAGATACTCTAGCTCCAGGCAACACTGCAGAAAGTAATACCATCACAGTAAGTGTAGCTAGCAATACCCCCTATGGCTATGCATTATATGCCGATGTAGGCAGTAATGATACAGAATCTACATATTACAATACTTCAGATCTCATTCGCAGTGACAATATCAATGCTGCATTTACTAGCATCGCCACCAATGCATCCCTCACTACCCTCACCACAGACAATACTTGGGGCTACAGCACATCTAAAGACAACGGTACCACTTGGTCCACCTACAATGGCCTCCCCACTGCCACTAGTACAGACGGTAGCACTAGTACGTCCAACCCCGCTGTACTTATAGACACCAAACTCCCCGCAGATAGTCAGTCCATTACCCTAAAAGTAGCAGCCCGTTCATCCACCACCCAAGCTAGCGGCGCCTACTCTAATATTATTAATTTCTATGCGGTGGGGAAACCAAAACCTGTAGACCTCCTAGACGCCTTCCGGACCTCTGGCGCCAAGAAAACAGCCAAAGGTTACTATAAAATACAAGATATGACCACCTTCATATGCAATAGCGTAGAAGATATCCACTCTACTGTGCAGCTACAGGATATGCGTGATAACCAAATCTATACAGTAGCCAAACTCAAGGATGGTAAATGTTGGATGACGGAAAACCTAAATCTAGCCGGAGGTACGGAAATCACCAGTGAACTTTCTGACATACCAGAAGACTACACTCTCCCCGTGGCGAATGGCTTCCAGAGCGGCAATAGATTACCTAATTCAAATAACTATTTCTACAGCGATACTGCAGCAGTGGTCTACAATACTGGCAACAAAAGCGATAACTGTGCGAAGCCAGGTTGCTATAGTTACTATTCTTGGGTGGCAGCTACTGCAGGATCTCACCGTTTATCTGTATCAACCAATCCTAAGGCGCCATATAGCATCTGTCCCAAAAATTGGAAATTAGCCGACACTTACGATTCTCTAGTAAATATATACGGAGGCGGACAAAACTTCTATGCCAACGCTGGTCCAGACACTATCCCAAACTTTATTTTGTCTGGGTCGTACGATGGGACGTATTTTAGCGGTGGTCAAGGCCACTACTTGCAATCATGGGGCCGCAGTCTTGGTGAATCCAGCAACACATTTATGGTATGGTACTTCTGGGTTAGGGAGGAATATGCGAATACATATGGTACTAATAGCGATAAAGGCGCCGCAGTTCGGTGCGTAGCTCGGTAGCTACTTTTCGCCTGGATATTACCAATTTAATTAGATAGTATCAAATTAGTTTATCTTCACTTTCTCTTCCCCCACCAGCTCCCGCAGCTTGCCTAGTAAATCCTCCGACACCTCCACCTTAAACGGCATCCGTAGTGGTCGTTTGCGCTCGCCATCTTTTAACACTAGCACAACTTCTTGAAATCCAGGATTGAGGTCTGCCAGGCGCCGGATAGCGGTAAGGGTATCGGTGTCGCCAGCATCTTCTATTAGTATATATAGGCGCTCTTTTCTAGGGTCTTTGGGCGGAGTTTTTAGCACTCTAGGCGCATCTATTGTCGGAGCAGAGCTAGGCGCTCCCTTGCCGCCTCCGCCTCTGTTGTACACCCTATCAGCCGAAGTCTTTCCTCGCCGCGGGCCACTAGGCGCTAGCCCTGGTGCCGCCAGCTTGGTGCCAGTAGGTTGGTAGTTTTCTAAGGTCTCATCAGACACTAGCTCTATTTTCTCAGCCAGTAGCTTTACATCCGAAGTAATATTACCATCCTTGTCGGTGGCGTTTACTTTACCCTGTACCCGCACGACATTATCTACCTCTAACTTGGCGCCGTGTTCGGCAAATGTACCTGGGAATACAATAAATTCTGTTTCATCAGATTTATTTTCTATTTTCACAAAGGCCATTTTATCACCTTTTTTGGTGAGGATAGTGCGCACTGCCGTGATAATACCGCCTATGGTCACTAGCCTATTATTATTTTCTGCAGTGATAAGGCTCATTGGGTGAGTTTGTTCTTCAAAATACGTATCATATTTGTCTAATGGGTGCGCCGAAAGGTATAGCCCCATTAGATCACGTTCCCACAAAAGCTGCTCTTTTTCGGGGTATTGTACTGGAGCGGGTGTCATTTCCACCTCCGGCACTTCACCGGCCGCACCCATCATGCCAAAGAGGTCTGTCTGGCCCGAACCTACATCTTTTTGAATTTTCGCCCCGTAGGCCTGCACGGCCTCTAGGTTAAATAATAAGTCCGAACGCGACACGCCAAATCTATCGAAAGCTCCAGTCTTAATAGCTGCTTCCCAAGATTTCTTATTAAATTTAGTACTATCCACGCGCTTGGCGAAATCACATACACTCTTAAATGGCCCATTTTTGTCGCGCTCGGGTATTACTATCTCCTCTACTAGGGATTTACCCATGTTTTTAATACCAGACAAGCCAAAGCGTATTGTGTTTTCTCCACCCACAATACCAAAGTCCCCATAGCTCTGGTTAATATCCGGCCCCAGTACTTTTAGCCCCATGCGCTTGCATTCGTTTATTTCTATAGCCAGGCGGTCTGTCCAGCGCATATCTGCCGTCATTAGCGCCGCCATAAAAGCATCTGGATAGTGCGCCTTGAGGTACGCTGTCCAGTAAGCAATGAGCGCATAGCACGCCGCGTGAGATTTGTTAAAGCAATAGTTGGCGAACTCTAGCAGCTGTGCCCAAAATGTTTCGGCAATTTCTTCGGTAGCACCACCTATTTTTACGGCGCCTTCTATAAATTCTGGCTTTACCTTTTTCATAAGGTCTATTTTTTTCTTACCTACGGCCTTACGCAAAGTATCCGCCTGCCCGCCGGTAAACCCACACCATTCCTTACTTATCTGCATGAACTGCTCTTGGTATATCATTATCCCGTAGGTATTTTTGAGTGAATTTTCTAGCCCTGGATGCAAATATGTAATGGGCTCTTCCCCGTGCTTGCGCCGAATAAACGAATCAATAAACTGCATTGGCCCCGGGCGATAAAGCGCCACCATAGCGATAATATCTTCAAAAGTAGAGGCCTTGAGGTCGCGAAGGTACCGCTTCATGCCGGCAGATTCTAGCTGGAATACACCGGTAGTCTCGGCCCGCTGCAAGAGTGCATAAGTTTCTGGGTCATCTAGCGGCAATGCAGAAAGGTCTATATCATTGTGATATACCTTGCGAATCATCCTAAGGGCGTTGTTTATCACGGATAGGTTAGATAGCCCTAAAAAGTCCATCTTAAGTAGCCCTAGCTCCTCTACCTGGCCCATCGGAAACTGCGCTGCTATTGGGCCTTTGGCGGAGACTTCTAGTGGCAGAAATTTTACTAAGTCATCCGGCGCAATTATCACGCCACAAGCATGCACGCCGTGATTGCGAATGGTGCCCTCCAATCTAGAAGCAAAATCTATTACCTCTTTGGATGTAGGGTTGGTTTCGTATTCTTGTTTGAGGTCTGGTACTTCTTTTATCGCATCAGCTAGGTGCACATGGTGACCCATCACTGGGTCTGGCACCATTTTGGCTAATCTATCTGCTTCAGCGTACGGCACTTCTAGTACCCGCGCTACATCACGCACGGCGTTTTTGGCCATCATTTTACCAAAGGTGGCGATATTGCTTACCCTGTCAAAACCATATTTATTAGAGCAGTATTCTATCACCTCATCCCGGCGCGTATCTTGTATATCAGTATCAATACACGGCACACTAATACGGTCTGGGTTTAAAAATCTCTCAAACAGCAGATCGTATTTGAGCGGGTCTAGCTCGGTAATACGCAATGCATACGCCAGTATAGAGCCCGCCGCCGAGCCACGCCCTGGTCCATACACTATGCGCTGCCCCTTGCCCCAGTTAATAAAGTCCTGCACTATTAGAAAATACCCATTGTACCCCATTTTGTCTACCACAGATAGCTCGTAATCTATCCGTGGCAGTACCTGGTGAGTTTCATCGCGCTCTTTGTCTACCTCTTCTAATATCTTGCGGCAATCTTTCACACTGAGTGTAGTAGTTTCTTCCAGTTTTTTTCCACCATACCTATACACTAGCCCTTGAAATACCAGCTTGTCTAGGTATGTTTTTTCATCTTCGCCATCCGGCACTGGGAATTTTGGTATGAGTATACGCCCTAGCTGCAAGTTTACATTGCAGCGGTCTGCAATGCGCTTGCTATTGCGTACCGCCTCTGGGCAGGTATCTTGCCAGTGCTCTATTATTTCGGTAGCCGGTATTACATGCAGGTCATAATCTTTCAAAGTCATCCGCTTGGTGTCAGATAAATTTGCCGCCGTGCCTATACATAGTAGCACCTCGTGTGCATCCTGGTCTTCTTTGGTAAGGTAATGCGCATCGCAAGTTACTACTAGTGGCAGCCCTAATTCCTCGGCATGCGCCATCAGCCAGTCATTGACCTTTTTCTGCTCCACCGAATGCGTAGTAGACTTAGGGTGCCCGTGGTCCTGCATTTCTAAGTAAAATCTATCTTTGTAGATATTGCGGTACCAGTCTATGAGCTTAAGCGCGCGCTCATCATCGTCTGCGCGTATTGCCTCGGATATTTCGGAGCCCATGCAGCCAGATAAACATATTATGCCCTCGTTGTATTTTTCTAGTTCATCGTGGTCTGTGCGAGGCTTGTAATATTTACCGTGCTCTTCGGCATTACTCATTATCCGACATAAGTTTTCAAAGCCCTTGTTGTTCATAGCAAGGAGGGTGATGTGAAATCTCTGCTTGTCGTGCGCTGGGTCTTTGTCTGTCATTTTACGTGCCGCTACGTAGGCCTCCAGCCCCAGTATCGGCTTTATGCCAGCAGAATTACACTCCTTGTATAGCTCCACTAGGCCACTCATGGTGCCGTGGTCTGTTACAGCCACGGCTTCCATGCCCTGCTCTTTTATGTATTTTACAAGCTCAGGTACCTTGGTAAGACCATCTAGCAAGGAATAATGCGTGTGGTTGTGCAAATGCACAAAATCACTTGGCTGTAGCTTAGCCTCAGGCATTTTTGATGGTCTTTTTCACTTTTTCAGCACTAGATTTGGCAGTGCTTCCCACCTTTTTGGCTTCCTTTTCTATAGTGTGACCCACCTTCTCAGCCTTCTTCTTGGTATCTTCAGCTTTTTTAGCTGCATCTTTCTTGGCTTCTTCGAACTTCTCCGCTGTGTCTTCACGAAAATCCGCTATTTCGTTTTCTACTTCATCGAATTTGTCTTCTATTTTATCCTTATTCTCTTCGCATTTTTTGGAGGCAAATATACCAGCCACCGCACCAGCTACTGCGCCCAATGCCGCGCCTAGGAAAAATTTCCCAGCATTACCATTGTTACTTTTTTTGCTTTTTGTTGCCATTTTCATTCCTTTCTTTGGTTTCTTTAATTTTATCTTTTATTCTTGGCATTACATACTTATCTACAAATACTTCCACAGCCCCGCCTATAGATGTCATACCTTTGACATTAGATACTATGCCATTGGCATTTTTGGCGATATCTTGGCCTTCTACTACTACTTGTTTTACCTCTTTGCTGAGGTCTATTAGTTTTACAAGTAGCACTATCCCTAGTATTAGAAACACTAGTAGTGTCATACTAAGTATTGCTACGATTATCCATTCGGCTACATCCATATATTTTTCTCCTTATTTTTATTATAGCACAAGCTCCGTATTACCCAAGTACTATTTTGCGCACATCATCTGCGTAGTCTGTGTATCTCATTACGTATTCTAGGTGGGCTAGAAAATAATTCTTTGGGTCGCCCGTAGTTATCCACTGGCCTTTGCTTTTGGCTACTACCACATCGCCGTGCTCAGCTAGCTTGGTGATAGCATCTACCGTCCATAGCTCGCCATCTAGGCCGGTGGCCGATGGTACTAAGTAGTCAAATACTTCTGGCGTCAGCAAGTACCGCCCGTAGCTAGTAAGGTTACTAGGTGCTAAGTCTGGGGTCTTCGGCTTTTCTACTATGTGACTAAGCGTACCGTTGGGCTTTAGTGCTATCATGCCGTATTTATGCCAAACATCTTCTGGCATTTCTTGCGCTGCTATCACGCCCTTGGCGGTAGGATTTTTCTCGTAATCTTCTATCAGGGTCTTTACATCGCTTTCGCCTAGTATTAGGTCATCGCTATATAGCACTACAAAAGCCTCCTCATCTTTGACGTAGTCTTTAGCAGATACTATCGGCGAGCCGTTACCATATGGCAAGCTAGCGTCTTGCTCTATCACGGTAATTTTCGGGAAATCTAGCACTTCTGCTACGGCCTTAAACCTATCGGATTTCCCTTGCTTGTCTAGCAGTAGCTTTACATTGTCTGCCTTGCCGTGGAAATAATCATCATAGATTTCCTTGGCCTTGGTATTGGGTGTAGCCACGATAATAATTTCTTCGATCCCAGCCTCTACGCACTCTTCTACGCAGAGTTGCATTACTGGCTTGGCGCCTATTGGAATCATGGCTTTTGGGATGGTCTTAGTAATAGGCAAATACCTACTGGCAAACCCAGCATCTGTAATTATAGCCTTTTTAACAGCTGTCATTATCCTCCTTTTGAAGTATTATACCACAGGTATACTATTTTTTACGCTTTTTGGCAGATTGCTTACGAGCGATTCTATCCTCGGTGTTTTGCGCTCGGTTGTGTACGCCATATATAGCACTGGTTATCCCCACTATTAGCATATATACACCAAAGAACCTCACAAAAGTAGATAACTCAAAGCTCCCAGAATTAAATATCGCCACACCTATTACACAGCCACACGCGCCAGCTAGCAAGCGGATAAATCTGTCTGTAGGGTCTACCGTAGACACAAATCCATGGAACAAATCTATCACGCCCGATAATAATGTATATACAGATAGTACCACTACACTGTTTGTTAAATCTCCCTTAGCGAAGAATAGTAGTATCACTGCGGCTACTACATCTATGCCCGCATCTATTACTGAGTTAATCCATCCATGTTTTTTGCTAGAATTGTACAGTGCACTGACAGAATCTATTATGCCCATTAGTAACAAAAATATACTTATTTCGGTAATGATATTCTCCATTTCTGCCACCCCGCCAAATAGCAGCAAAAACCCAAATATCCCTGCCAATATACTCCGCAGTATAAATACTGTCCAGTGTTTGTCTATATATTTACGATTAATTTTCGCCATTGTTTTATCCTTTTTACTTATGCTTATTATATATTACATCTTGCTAAAAGTAAAGCTTTAGTACAGAGGTATTAGTGGGATTAGGGCTAATATATTAGCAATATTACGTATAATTTGTTATAAGAGATATAGCAAGTACTATATATGACAATCTTTTACCCCCATAACAACCCCAACCCCCGCCGCACGGCGAGGGAGAGGTTGGTAAATGATGCAGTTCAGCATGTTACTGTGCTAAGCAACGGATAGAAAGGCCCGAAGCCCTAACATCTTTTGTTGCAGATTTTATAAAATAGTATTCATAATATTGTGCAACATATGATTGTCTATCCGATGCGACAGTAGCAGAATGTACGTTTCCCAGATATCTTGAATCACTAACTGCAGTCCTACCTGAGTCGCCTCTAACTGTAACGTTCCCACTTCGAATAAAATATAGCGGACTTGAGCGAAGGGTATTTAACCCCTCAGCATTAAAAGACGTGCTAGTCAGAGATGCGGTGATGTCATAAGCATAAAATAATTGTCCAAATTCACGCGTGGCCGCAGTGTCATTGTCTCCAGCTGTGCCGAACGGTAGCCTCCACCCAGCTGGGCATACAGAAGTAGTAGCATTTTCATATGCCTCAGTCAATGTAGAGCTATCATTACTTGCGATTGCGGCAGTCCAGTTATAATAATTACCGGCATGGTAGTGCCTACATTCTGCCGCTGTATGGCTTGCCGCTATACACTCTACCAATGAATTATATTGTATATCACTGCTTGTAGTATCGGAAGTATAGTAATAAATTTCGCCTGGGTCATAAGAGTATGGATTATTATTATCTTCTTTCCAAGTATCGGAAGACAGATTATCCTTAGCTAGAGTGGCTCTTTCTGGTTCCCATGTAGTGCCCGCCGGGAGATTAGTATTGGTAGAGTCATATACTATAGAGCCTTCTGCTGGCACTTCTATATCTAAGTCTAAGTTTTGAGTCATCCATACATTACCATCGGCCAGTTTAGATATAAAGTAGTCTTTATTATCACGGCTATCTTTTAATGTGTATTGTTCATTCTCAGTCATAGAGCGGAGCACACTGGCCTTACCACTTTCAGATAATTTAGCAAAGTCCTGCATGTAGGTAAGTGTATTTATAGTAGGCTCTAGCGATACCAGATTATACTCTATCTCTCCTCCACTATAAGCCCCCGCCGGCAAATCACTACCCACCTTTACGCCATAGTATATGCTTAGCAGCTCATCTTCTACTGGTTCATCGCCTTGTGCTACTATTACGGCATCATCTAGTAGTGGTACTGCGCTGTATTTTCCATCTTCAATAAGTGCATAGCCCCAAGTATTATTAGCAAGTTCTACTCCTTCTTCATTCTCTGCTTCTACTGAAGCAATATAATACTCTGATTCCTCATCACCATCTAAGTATAGATTACTTGTTTCTACTCCTTCTGCCATGGATAGTAGTACTTTGTAGCCAAAGTCACTTGTAGATGTAATAGTAGCTGTACTTTCTATACTTGTTTCTGCTACTCCACCATCTCTAGTTACTACGATACTCACTTTATCTTCTGCTGGAGTAATACCATCTGTAATATCACTCGTAGCAGCTTTAGTAGCCGGTATTACAAGGTTACCTACTAGTACCGTAGCAGCAAGTATGGCTATGGTACCGCTAGCTGCTGTAGCGAGTTTTTCTTTCTTGCTCATAGCAGAATTTGTATGTTTGCGATGCTTATGTACTAACATAGCTACTATAGCACCTATAGCAAGTACTACTATTATAGCTGGTAGTATTATACTACTAGCAGAAGAACTAGTATCTCCATTACTATTTATAGTACCAGTATCCGGTACTGTTATATTTGTGTTTGTACCATCTTCACTTGGTACTATAGGTGCTTCCGCATCTTGTACTATGACTTCTATAGGAATAGTTGCCATGTAGATTTCCTCCGTTTAATTTAATTAATATTATTTAAGGTGCTCAGCGCTATTACAAAAATGGCACCGCGAGGGGTGCAACAGTTCAACATTTCTTACCAACTTGATAATCAACGATGAGACTACCTCACGGCGCCATCATAATCGTTCATTACCAAGTAAAAATGTTGGTAACTCCAATGTTAAACTGTTGCTCTTTCATTATAACATAAACATTATAATATGGCGCAAAAATTCTTCAGAATTATTGCAAAAGATTACGCCAAAACCCTCGCAACCTAATTTTTATAAGCATTGAACGAGCCAGAGGTATTTTTAACGATTTTTAGAAAAATCGACTTTGCACAACCCCCATCCGGCGTGAGACGAGCGATTTTTCGTGAAGAAAATCGTTAAAAATATCCCCTGCGCGAATGTGAAGCGCGCATAAAAATTATGGTTGTGAGGTTTTGAGCTATATCGCAAGAAACGTGAGTAGGAGCTCTCTCAAAACGAATTAATATTATACATGTCTAATTTTCTTGCGAGTGGTTTCTACAAGTTTGGTTACTTGGTATTTGGTGCGGTTTAATACCATATCGTGCGCAGGGGTATATTTGAGCTCCTCACAGCCAAAGGACCGCTTAAACTCGCTTACGCCATAAAACCGGTGCGATTTTTCTTCTAGCCCCACTATCCCCCACAAGTTGTAGCGGACGCAGCCACGTTTACGTGCTTCACCCATCGCCGCCATATGTAGCAGTGGTGCCGCCGAATATTTTGTGCCAAGCTGGGAAGATACGCCATAATGGTAGCTGGCTTCTGCTCCGTAAAATATCATAAAATTCTGGGCCAAAATCTCCCCGTCTTTTTTCGCAGTATAAATCAACACTTCATTATTTTTGGCGAATGCATCAAATTGCTTAGTGAGAAAGCTGCTAGAAAATGCCACGTAGCCCTGCCTCTCGGCATGTAGCTTTTCTAGCCGGCAGAACTCCTCTATAGCCCACTTTTCTGTAGCGGCGGTTATTTCTATATCGGCTTTTTCAGCCTTGCGCAGCTTCCGGCGAAACCCTTGCGATGCGCCCATAAGAATTTCTTCCTTAGATTTTGTAAGGTCTAGTATACCAGCGTATTCTACAGAGAGATACATCGGTGCTCGCCGTAGCCCTAGCTCGCGCATTAGCTTCAAAGATTCACTAGATATTGGAAGCTGTGGGCGCACTCTCACAAAAGCACAGCCGGCCTTTTGCCCCGCTTGCCGAATATCTGCAAAAATCTCATGTACTAGCTTGGTATCGCCCCAGTCTAGTATTGGCCCACCGGCTATGGCTAGATGCTTGCCACGCTTTGCGGTCTCTACTACTCCGGCGTAGGCGCCAAGTATTGCGCCATCATCATCTACCGCCGCACGCCGCACCACTGCGTTACCACGGTTTTTATGGAACTCATAAAAATCCCACGACTGCAGAAAATTTGCTTCCGGGCGCGAAGTGATAAACCCATCCCACCGCTCGCGCGAATCTATATCGACTATTTTCATAGATGTCTCCTTTTTTTGCGGGCAGTTTCTACTACTAAATTCTTCATATACCCTAGTTTATTTATTATCATATCGTGTGCAGGGACGTATTCTATTATCTCGCCACCAAACCCGGTCTTAAAGGTAGTTACCCCGGCATAGCGGTGATGTGGCTGGCCAGCTGGCGCTATGCCCCACAAGTTGAACCTCTCGTAGCCATCGGCCTTGAGGTCGCGCATGGCTTGCCACAGTAGCGCATAGGCTCCGGGGAGCTTGCGGTTGAGTGGTGTAGAGGCCGCCTCGTAATAGTCGCCTTCTTTGCATCCGCGAATAATCATCCCGTAGGCTACCGGTTCGCCCTCGGCCGTCTTGGCCACATATATGGCTATGTTATCGCCAAATGCTTCTTTCTCTGCCAGTAAAGTCTTTAGATTGGGCGGTACAAACCCTTGTCTGTGGGCGGTATCTGCTTGTACGCGGTGGAATTCTTTGAATATCTCGTCGGAGTTGCTTTTTTCTACTATAATACCTAGCTTGCCAGACCGCCTTACCTCGTAGCGAGTTTGCCGGCGCATATCAGCCAGCAATTCATCTTCAGATTTGGTGAGATCTATCATTACGGTATGTTCCGCCGCTAGGTGCATCGGCGCTTTCTTTAGCCCTAGAGCAGCCAGTACGCGCATATTTTCAGCGGTATTTACCAGCTGCGGCCTTACTCGCACAAATACACACTTCTCTTGCCTGGCTATATCGGCGATTTTGGCAAACACTGCTTTTACTGCCGCCTTGTCTCCCCAGTTCATCAGGGGGCCACAGGGTATTTCTAGATATCTGCCTCGCTTGGCATCACGTACTATCATCAGCGCATAGCCTTCGCCGGCAAAGTCCTCTGTAATAGTTTTATAGCCTAGCGCCTCGTTCATCTTGGCGTACTCTGGCGACTGCAAAAAATTCGCCTCTGGGTATTTTTGACTTACCTCACTCCACCCCATTTTTGTCCTCCTCGTATTTAGCTATTATCTTACGCGCCGGCTTTAGAGCGTCACTACTGTAGTAAGTTGGCAAATTTATGATTTTTGCGGCCACCTCTACCGCTACCGGGCACTCTGCCTCCGGAAAATGCACCTTACGGTAATATCTCTCTGGTGACACCGGGCGCTCGTACCAAAACCCACTCATATAGTATCCATTTTGAGTGAGCTCTTGTAGCACTTTATTTCTGTTATTTACTAGTATATATTCACGAATCGGTTCCTCGCCACTCTTTTTCAAGGCTTTTAGCTGTTTTAGGGCTAATTTTGCTTGGAATTTGGCGATTTTGCGCTCGGTGTCGAGCTTATTATCTGCTGACCTCTGTACAAAGTGAATTTTTACCATACCACGCATCAAGGCTCCACCTAGGTGCACGCGCGTAAGCACGCGCGCCAGCGCCCCTATCACTGGGTAAAATCTCGCCCTCAATGTGTCAGATAAATGCGGAAGTTTGCTAGGCGCTTGAATGACGTGTTTACAGGGGTGGCGGAGTATTACCGCGCCACCAGATATGGTATCTATAGACTTATCTTTGCCAAAAGATAGCGCTGTTGCTACTCCTACCGTACCAGCTTCGCGTCCATCTAGGTATTTCACTCCCGCGCAGTGAGCCAAATCTTCTATTACCATTAAATCGTACTTTTTGGCGAATTTCTCTATGGCGACTATATCTACTGGATTACCCAAAGAATTCTGCACTATTACGCCTTTTATTGTGCCGGCAGGCTCTGCTTTTGATGTCTTCTCTAGCGTACTTACAGTGAAGTTCAAGTTTTCACGCGAAATATCAAGTCGGATCGTAGCCATG
>JAZNGO010000067.1:0-20593 GCA_045576515.1 Candidatus Nanosyncoccus sp.
CATCAGAAGATAAAGTAAGTATAGTAGTAACTAGAGATGGTGGAGCAATAGAAGCAAGTATAGAAAGCAAGGCTACTATCACATCTACAAGTGACTTTGGTTACAAAGTACTATTATCTATGGCAGAAGGAGTAGATACAAGTAACCTATACTTAAATGGTGATGAAGCAAGTCAGTATTACATTGCTTCTGTAGAAGCGGAGAATGAAGAGGGAGTAGAACTTGCTGATAACACTTGGGGATTTGCACTTACTGAAGATGGTGAATATAGCGCAATGCCACTACTAGATGATGCGATAGCAGTAGCACAAGGCGATGAGCCAGTAGAGGATGAAGAGTTAAGTATATATTATGGCGTGAAGGTAAGTAGTGACTTACCAGCGGGTACTTATAGTGCGGGAGAGATAGAGTATACGCTAGAAGCTAAAGAGCCTACACTGCCTATTGCCTATATGCAAGATTTTGCAACATTGTCTGAGGAAGATAAAATTGCCTTAATTAGCTCTATGCCAGAAGGCTACCAGTTTACTCTCAAAGATAATCGTGACCAGAAAGAATATTTTGTATCCAAACTTGCCGATGGCAATGTGTGGATGACGCAAAATTTAGATTTGGATTTGAACGAAGATGCTACATTCACCCCATCAGATACGGATATTCCTGAAGATTGGACTTCTCCTACATCGACAACACATTCTCTAGATACTAATTCTTCGAGCGGAAGCACTACTATCCCATATTCGTACGACCCAGGAGATTTATACTGGAATGGTGTTGTGATTAACGATGAAGAAACTTGCGCTGAGTATAGTGGCACATGGAAGCATGGTTATTATTGTGATGGTGCTAACGTTATCATATCTAACGGAGATAATGGCCATTACAGTTTAGGTAATTATTACAACTGGACTGCTGCTGTGGCTATGAGCAACTCTAGCAGCTACGCATCAAGCGGTACTGATGTAGACCAATCCATCTGCCCAGCTGGATGGATGTTGCCAAAAGGTGGCGATACATTGACTGGTCCCGGATCTTTTTCTTATTTAGTGAATCAAGCGGGGCTTACGGCGGGCGTTGACGGCAATATTTATACCAACCCGTTTTACTTTGTTTATGGTGGTGGCTGGTCCGGCGGTAGTCACCTTGAAGGTGTAAGTTATTCGGGCTATTATTGGTCCAGTATTGTAGCCGGCAGTACTGACTCCTGCGCGCTTAGTTTTAGCGCCAGTGGATATCTCTCATCACAGACTAATGGCGGTCGTTATTATGGCGGTTCGGTGCGGTGCATGGCTAGGTAGCGTAGTAAGGCACCAAGGATTACGGGCGGGAGGGGCCCGTAATTTTGTGCGGGGTGGCGGCGCGCGACATAAATATAGTACGAGTGTGATATAATAGAAAGATGGAAATAACACGCGAGGATATAGTACACCTAGCTGATCTATCAGATTTTACGCTAAGTGATGATGAGATAAGTACACTAGGGAATGATTTGCAGGGCATAATATCGTATATATCACAGCTAGATGAGCTGGATACTAGTGATGTAGAGCCTACTTACCAAGTATTTGAAATGGAAAATATCTGGCGGGCAGACGAGGTGCTGCCACAAGACGCGGATAGAGAGCAGCTACTCGCACTTACCAAAGAGGAAAAGGACCACCAAATAAAGGTGCCAAAGGTACTATAATGAAAATAGCAGATAAAAACACTACAGCAGAAAGCCTAGTGCGTGTCGCACTAGACAAAGCCAAAAAATACGAAGAGTATAATATATTTACTTTTGTAAACACAGAAAATGCGCTAAAAAGGGCGCGCGAGATAGACGAGAAAATAGCGCGTGGTGAGCAAGTGGGCCGGCTAGCCGGTGTGCCATATGCACTGAAGGATAATTTCCTGAGCCCCGAAGGGCAAACTACCGCCAGCGCACATATACTAGAAGGCTTTGTGTCACCAGTGACAGCCACGGCAGTAAAAAAACTAGAAGATGAAGGCGCTATCATGATAGGCCGCACCAACATGGATGCTTTTGCACATGGGTCGTCTACGGAGAATTCGTACTTTGGAGCTACATACAATGCAAAAGATTTTGAGCGCGTAGCTGGTGGGTCGTCTGGTGGTTCGGCTGTGGCAGTGGCGCTAGATATAGTAGAGTTCGCTATTGGCACTGATACGGGCGGCTCTATCCGCCAGCCGGCATCTTTTAACGGCGTATATGGTATGAAACCTACCTATGGTACCATTTCCCGCTATGGGGTAGTGGCAATGGCATCTTCTACGGATTGTATTGGTTTTTTTGCTAAGAGCCCGGATGATATCGACTTACTGATGAGTGTCGCCGCAGGCCAAGACTCAAAAGACATGACTACTTTGCCGGACTATTACGGTGAGGACAGTGATGCCACCCGCGTTTGTAAAATCGGAGTTATCAAAGATTTCGACAACGATTCGGTGCACCCAGAGATTCGCAAAGCGATGCAGGCCAAAATAGAGCTACTCAAGGCTAAGGGGCATGAAATAGTGGAGCTCACTATGCCAGCGCTCAAATACGCTCTGCCAGCATACTATATAATAGTACCTGCAGAGATAGCCAGTAATCTTTCGCGCTATGATGGCGTGCGCTATGGATTTCGAGCAAAAGATGCAGAAGATTTGAATGCACTATACAAAAATACCCGTAGCGAGGGATTTATGCCAGAAAACAAGCGCCGGATAATGATAGGGAACTTCGTACTATCTAGTGGGTTTTACGATGCGTATTTTCTGAAAGCCGCCAAGGCGCGCACGCTAATAGTACAAGAATACGCCAAAGCTTTTGAAAAATGTGACTATATACTATCGCCAGTCACGCCAAACCCGGCATTTAAGCTAGGTGAAAAAACCAGCGACCCGGTAACGATGTACCTAGAGGACGCTATGACGGTGCCACTGAACTTAGCCGGCGTACCAGGGCTGACAGTGCCGGCCGGGCAAACTAAAGATGGTGTAGCGCTAGGACTACAGCTTATCGGGCCGAGGCGAAGCGATAAGGCATTAATTAATTTTGCAAAGGAATTACAAGATGAATAGTTATGCTACCATTATATCACACTTATGTAAAAATGTCAAGTATTACGGGGGTAATCGGTAATGGACGGTGGCGTAGTAACTTTTATTCTTGCAATACTGATAGTAGCGGTGCTAGTATTCATGGCGATACTACTTACAGGTAAGCGCGGGCATCATTTCAATAAAGAAGCTTACCAAGCTAAGTTTCTGGAAATAGAGAACAAGCTCGTAAAAGAAAACCCCGCTACCTATATGACCACTATCATAGAGGCAGATAAGCTACTGGACAAGGCGCTAATGGAGGCTGGTGCACCGGGCAAAACTATGGGGGATAGACTTAAACGCTCTGGTGGTAGATTTACAGATATAAATGCCGTGTGGCGCGCGCATAAGCTACGCAATGCCATAGCACATGAATCTGGGCTAGAGGTAGGCTACAAGCAGGCGGCAAATGCGCTAGCCATTTATAAGCAAGCACTAAAGGATTTAGGAGCCATATAATGCATTATCTGAACGCTCCACTTTGTCTGAAGATGCGCTACTCATTCACCGTACCTCTTAGTACGGCTCATTCCGTTGCTCCTTTATCCTCGTGGAGCATTTCAGCTAATACATCATATATTTTTGATAAGAAAGGTTATTTATGAAAAAATACATTCCAACTATCGGCATAGAGTGCCACGTGCAACTCGCCACCAAAACAAAGCTTTTTTCAGAGGTAGATAATGACGCTAGGGGCAAAGAGCCAAACTCGTGTGTATCGCCGGTAGACTACGCTCTACCTGGGATGCTACCACGACTCAATGGCGAAGCCGTAAAATACGCTATTTTGGCCGGCAGGGCTATGAATTGCAAGATAAACGCCGAGTCTAGATTTGACCGCAAACATTATTTTTACCCTGACTCACCAAAGGGGTATCAGATTACACAATTTTACCACCCGATTATTGGCGAGGGGTATGTAGAGCTACCATCTGGCACTAAAATCCGCATAGAACATGCCCACCTAGAGGGTGATGCCGGTAAGCTTACTCACTACGACACGTATTCGCTGGTAGATTTCAACCGCGTAGATACACCGCTAATAGAGATAGTGTCCATGCCAGATATTCACTCCGCCAAAGATGCGCACGACTACTGTAAAGAGCTGTGGCGGCTGATGATATTTGCAGAGGTGTCGCATGGCGACCTCTATAATGGCAATATGAGATTTGACGTAAATGTATCCTTAGCACCAGAGGGAGTCAAAGAGCTAGGCACTCGCGCTGAAGTAAAAAACCTGAATTCGTTTAAGAGTGTAGAGCGGGCGGTAGAATACGAGATTGCGCGCCAGAGCAAGCTGCTAGATGCCGGCGAGAAGGTAGTACAGGAGACGCGCGGATGGAACGATGCTACCGGCAAAACCACTGGACAGCGCAGCAAGGAAGAGGCCAAAGATTACCGCTATATGCCAGAGCCAGATTTGCCGCCGATCAACTTAACGGATGAATTTATAGCTACTGAAGCAGAAAAGCTACCACTTATGCCGGCTGACTACCGCGTAATGTTTGGCGATATACTAAAGCAGGATATTTTGGAATTGTTGTTAGACTATCCGGAGTTGATGATAAAACTAGCCGAGCTGGTGCGGGGCCTGTCCTCTGCATCCGACTCGGGGGCGCGTCGCTCGCTCCCGTCGCCACGGGGCTCGCGCGCAACACCTCGGTTTGCCAACCTCCGGACCCCCCTTCGTCTGGATACAGAGGCCACCCGCGCCGTACTTACTGTGGCCAACCTGTTTACATCAGTACTGCTGGCCGAGGAGAAGTCGGCGGAGTACTTGAACGATTTGCCTAGCGCCAAGGATTTGGCTGAGCTTGCTGAGATGAACGGTAAAAAAGAGTTAAGCTCTACTGCCACCAAGGAAGTGTTCTTAAGGCTATTTGACCCGCAAATGAAAGGACGTGGCACCAAAAATATTGCCAAAGAGCTGGGACTAATACAAGAAAACGACCTTGGTGCGCTTGAGGCGATAGTAGATACAGTGCTAGCCAAGCCAGAAACCCAAAAAGCTCAGGCTGATTTTAAAGCTGGGGAAGAGAAAGTGCTGGGATTTCTAGTGGGGCAGGTGATGAAAGAATCTCGCGGCAAGGCCAACCCTTCTGCTGTGCAAGAAATTCTACGCCAAAAACTAGCCTAAACTATTGACAGATAACATAAGGTGCAGTATAATAGCCTGTATAGATGGCGGGTTTGCCATCTCGTGTTATTTAAAACGATTAGTCGGTATGCAAACCCAGGACGGTGGCTCGTCATTGGTGTAAGTGCATTTGCACCCCAGCCAGAAAGGAGGAGTGTCATTTGAATTTCACACGCATATTTTTTCCGATGAGAATCCCAGGGTTCTCCGCACCGATAAGACGGCAGGTACTGGATGTACTGAATATCACAGAAAAGCCGTTGGGACACAGTCAGCGAAACGTCCCGAACGCCGTAGCGGCACAGGCGTATACGTACGACACACTTATACCGCTCCGGATTAAGAGGCTACTGATGCATTTAGGGTTATTATTTTCGGCTATATCCTTTTCCTCGGCCTTAAAGAATTTGGTAGACCTCGGTGGAAATCCACAAGAAAAACCCATCTCGCCGACACCCGCGAGGATTGAGGGAGAATCGTTTTATATAGCACACGTACTTTAATAGGGTTATCCAACGCAAGCGACCGGAGCCGGTCGTAGATTAGCAAGTGTTACACATGTCTGAGATCGAATTATCGACATCAACCGTGATGCCCCGTAAGTAAGATGTACGTGGCGAAATTTCCGGCTCCAAAGCCCCGTAGAGAAGATGTGCGTGGCGAGGTTCTCGGCATTGGATGACTACCCCTCTCAATCCCAGTACAGCCAGTACTGGGATTTTTCTTGGTTTTGGGTCATTTTATGTTTTTATGCTTGACATTTTTGACTATGTGTGGTATAATGGGAGTATTGGGTATATTTGCTGTGCCCAAAAAAAATATCAGAAAGAGTGTTGCACCTTGAAAAAAAGTAAAAAGAAGAATGGGAAAAAATACGGAGTCGCCTCGCAGAAAACCACAGGGAAACTGAGGATTCCCACTCCGGAAGAAGTTGGGATAATGATGACATGGCTGGTAGAACAGGTTTACAACCTGTTGTCACCTATCGACTATGTCGATTCACCCTCTGAAAAGGACCGCAAGTCCGAGGAGCTGAAGGGAATGATTCGTGAAAAATACGGAGATTGTCACGTCTTCAATACCCTTGCAGCAAGGTTTATTCCTGAAGACGCAGAGTGGCTGGACCGCTCATTATGTCTCACTCGGGAGGATTCAGGGGTGCCTTTGGAGACTTTCTTGGTTTACGCCAAGGGTGGTAACTTCATCAAAAGCTGCGATGTCACAACCATCTCTGCAAAGGTCGGCATTAAGCCTAACCAGATAGAGGATGCCTGCGAGAAAATCGCGGAGTTCCTGAGAAATAAAATATGCAAAATGCACAAGAACCAGGCTCGCGAAGTAGGAGTACATAGTAGGCACAACATGTTAACCAACTACAATTATTACGTGGATGCCAGTTCTGGCGCCACAGTAAACATCCATTGACATCACCATCCTTTCCCTCTTTCTTCAGCCAACATAGTGCTGGCTGGGCCCCGAGTGTATACTCGGGGCTTTTTCTTTTTGGAAAAATATGCTAGAATATAGAAAATGTCTTGTTTTTGAATGTAGAATTCGAAACAGTTAATAATAAATATAATAAAGGAGCATATGGCCACTGACAAGAAAGACCTAAAAAACTTGCGCAATATTGGTATCATCGCCCATATTGATGCGGGTAAAACCACTACCTCCGAAGCGATACTATACCGCACGGGGCTAAAACACAAAATCGACCTAGTGAAGGGCGGTACCGGTGGTGCCGACACCGACTGGATGGAGCAGGAAAAAGAGCGGGGTATTACTATTACTTCTGCTGCCGTAACAGTATACTGGAAAAATCATCAAATCAACATTATTGATACTCCGGGGCATATCGACTTTACCGCTGAGGTAGAACGCAGCCTTCGTGTGCTTGATGGCGCCGTAGTGGTGTTTGATGGCAAGATGGGTGTAGAGGCGCAAAGTGAAACCGTGTGGCGCCAAGCTACTAAGTATGGTATTCCACGGATTTGTTTTGTGAATAAAATCAATCAAATAGGTGGCGATTTCTACAAATCTCTAGATAGTATTCACAAGCGTCTTTCTAAGAATGCTGTAGCGATACATCTACCTATAGGCTTTGAAAAAGATATTTGCGGTGTGGTGGATCTTATTGACATGAAGGCTTACACCTACAAAGATTACGCCGACCACGAGCTGACTGTGGGCGAAATCCCAGAAGACATGAAAGAAAAAGCCAAAAATGCTCGCTCTATGCTGATAGAGGAAGCCGTACAAGCCGATGAAGAGCTAATGAACAAGTTCTTTGAAGAAGGCGAAGAAGCTATTACGGTAGACGAGCTCAAGGCCGCTCTGCGCAAGCGCGTGCTAGATGGCGACTTCTTCCTAGTAACCGGTGGTGATGGCCGCGGCGTGATAGTAGAAAAAGTTCTAGACCTTATGACAGATTATTTGCCTAGCCCACTAGACCGTGACCAAGGTCAAACTGTAGGTATAGACCCAAAGACTGGCGACCAAATAGTGCGTAAGGCTAGCGACTCTGAGCCTCTGACTGCGCTAGCATTCAAGATTGCTACCGACCCATTTGTAGGTAAGCTTATCTTTATCCGCGTGTATGCCGGTAAGCTAAAGTCTGGCGACACTGTATACAATGCTTCTACTGGCGACAAAGAAAGAATCGGGCGCCTGGTACGGATGCATGCCAACGACCGTAAGGATATTTCAGAAATAGGCGCGGGCGATATTGCCGCGGTGGTAGGGCTAAAGAACTGTACCACTGGTACCACACTTTGCGACCCAGCACACCCAATACTACTAGAATCTATCGAGTTCCCAGACCCACCGGTATCTATCGCGGTAGAGCCAAAAACCAAGGCCGACCAAGAGAAAATGGGCCTCGGGCTATCCAAGATGGCAGAGGAAGACCCAACTTTCCGCGTACACACCGATGAGGAAACTGGCCAGACTATTATCTCTGGTATGGGTGAGCTGCACCTAGAAATCATCATAGACCGGCTCAAGCGCGAGCACAATGTAGAGGCCAACACTGGTGCGCCACAAGTAGCCTACCGCGAAACTATTCGTGGCACAGCCGAAGCTCAAGGTAAGCACATCAAGCAGTCTGGTGGCCGTGGTCAGTATGGTGACGTATGGATTAAGTTTGAGCCAAACGAGGCAGGGAAGGGCTTTGAGTTTATCGACCAAATCAAAGGTGGCGTGGTGCCACAAGAATACCGCAAGCCAGTACAAAAAGGTGTGGAAGACACTTTGGCTGGTGGTGTGATTGCGGGCTATCCAGTTGTAGATATTAAAGCTACATTATATGATGGTAGCTACCACGATGTAGACTCCTCGGAGCTAGCCTTTACCCTAGCTGGTGCCTTGGCTACTCGCGAAGGTATTAAGCGCGCTAACCCAGTGCTGCTAGAGCCAGTGATGAAACTAGAAATTACCACTCCGGAAGAATTCATGGGCGACGTAATAGGTGACATCAACTCTAGAAGGGGCCGCATAGATGAAATGGAAGATTTAAGCGGTGGCGCCAAGCTAATAAAGGCATTTTGCCCACTAGCAAACTTATTTGGCTACACTAGTGACCTTCGTGGTATGACCCAAGGTCGGGCGGCTTCCAGCATGGAGCTCTTTGCCTACGAGGAAGTACCACCAAATGTGGCACAAGAGATTATTGAGAAGAGAAACTCTAAATAATCATTGGATAAGTTCCAAATTTCGCAAGCAAGGCAGAACTGCAAAAATATAAGCCTCACAAAAGGCTTATATTTTTTAAGCTTTTTTAAGTTATATGCTATAATGAGGATAATTAATAATAAAGGAGCTATTATGGCAACAAAAAAGAAAACTGAATCTACCGGTCTATATACCGCAGGGTTGGTACTGGGTATTATAGGCGTAGTATTCGCATTTATCCCATTATGTTATTGGATTGCTTATATCCTAGGTGCATTGGCACTTATCTTCGGCATTATTGGGCTGGTGAAAAAAGCCGAAGGTCACAAGGCTTTGATCGCTACCATACTAGGCGTAGTGGCAGTTATAGTGGGTATAGTAATGAATGTTATCGCCGTGAAGACAGCAGAACAAATTGTCAATTCATGGGGCGATGAGCTAACAACTACCGTTAACAATTTCCTAGAAGATTACAGTGACGATGTGTTGGGTAAGACAGCGGAAGTAACTATCAACGGTTATGTAGACTACGATGGCCTTTTGGCTGATAAGGCTTTGTCGGTAACAATAAAGAATATCTCAGATAAAACTCGTTCTTTCTCTGTGGATATCGAAGCTTTGGATAGCAATGGCAATCGTATAGATGAGTCTTATGTTTCCGCTCAAGATTTGGCGCCTGGCCAATCTTATACTAGCTATGCATTTGAGTATTCTAGCCTAGACGAGGAAGTACTTGAAAAAGCTACCTTCAATATATATGGAGCCACTTCTTACTAGAGCCTAAAAAATCCCCCGCCGTGTGGCGGGGGATTTTTGGTGGGCTATTTTGCTTTGCCTAGGAACCGTTTTCGGGAGAATAGTCTAATGCCAAAGTATCCGGTAGCGACCACTAGTACAGATACTCCACCTAGCAATATGCCGCTAGTGCCATTTTTGCTAGAGTCGGTGGCAGAGGTAAGCCTACCAGTGTCTGCGGCTTTTGGCGCATCAGGCTCGGATACCAATACTGTTTGAGCAACATCATCGATATCGGCGTGAGAGATAACGGAATGGAAGTAAGAAGCACAAGTTGGGTTACCATCCTCACCGATAATGTCGGTATCGTATTCTAGGCACATATCATCATCTGATAATTGTGTAGGGCTGGTGATTCCGGCAGATTCAAACACCACTACTTCTGTACCGCCTAGACCAGTGGCATCAAACTCAAAGTCTAGATATAAGTCTCCACAGTTTTCTTCCGGAGTAAGCGAAGTGGTGTTCCAAATTGGCCCATTATTGATAGTGATGGCTTCGCCGGTAGTTTTATTCATTAAAGTACCCATAATAGTATATTCTGTGCCGGCCACTAGACAATACTTGATGTGGTCTGTGATAGTAGCATCTTCAGTAGCTAAGACTTCTTTGTCTGAATCTGACTTATCTAGCGCGTAGGTATCTAGGCTGATGATAGTAACTGTTTGGTCTGTGTCATTTGGATTGCTATGGTCCACAACCACCTCGCCGTTGTATAGTAATTTTTCAAACACTACAATGCTTTTCCCGGCAAGCCCGCTAGTGTCTAGTTCGAATGTCATTGCAGCAGTATTACCGCAATCATTGGCTGGAGTATCGGTGATTTCTTGCTGAACGGCCACGCCGGCTATAGTGACTGGGGTGCCGTCGGTGTACATTAGGGAGCCTTGGATAGTGTAGGTAAGCCCAGCCTTAGCGCAGTAGGTAATTGTATCCGTAATACTGGCAGTAGTGGACGCTCCTACGAATTTGTCACCATCGGTTGTATCTGTGGCGGAAGTACTGATACCAAATTCAGCGCAATCGTTGGATATATCTTGCAATGCCACCGTTTCTCCTTCTTCGATGATTTCAAATGAAATGGAAGATCCTGTAGCACTGCAGAATTTGTTGGCATCACATTCTAACTCTGTGAGAGTATACTCGTCATAGGGTAAGGCTCCGCCCTCACCCCAATCCTCTAATTGTGCGGGTGGGGTTTCCATGCCATAGAACCATGTGCCATAATCTTGATGAATGTAGTTACCACTAGTGATGCTATCATATCCATTAGTACCGATAGTATGTGATATATAATCACTACTAGTGTCAACAACGCCATTATCATCGGTGACTACCACATGACGCTCTCCCGTAGTATTCGAAGTGATAGTAAATGCTACGTTAGCCATAGGATTGCCGTTCTCGTCTACTTTTCTGAATGTCACATCCCCACGGACGATAAAGTTAGAAAAGGCGATTTTGGCTCCTTCTGTAGTGAGATTATCAACTCTTTTGATGTCGGAGGAAATCAAATATTTGCCGTTTGTGCTGATGCTCGAGCTGGGGTCTTGGGCGACCTCTTTGATTGAGTAGTTGATACCAGTCGGCAGATTTGAGAAAGTTGCTACACCACTAGCATTGGTGACAGCCGAAGCCATGGATGCGTTATTGTCATAAAACTCACCGTTAGATGGGTTGTATATTCTACTACCAGACGCATTGTATACTTCAAAAGTAATACCTTGAAGACTACCATTGCCGGCGGTGGGATGTGTGGTTGCGGAAATATTACAGATAGGCTCTGCCTCTGCATCGCATTTTTGAACGGAAATATCTCCGTAGGTACTAGCATCTTCTATCCAGGCTATGTTTTGGTAGTTGCTGCCAGATGGGAATACGCTCATGTCTAACCCGTAGAGCCGGTAGTTTTGCGCCATTAGCCAAATATCAGAATTGGTAGTGATAAGGTTGCTTAGCTGAGTAGTGGTGTTCGTAATCCAAGACTGTTCACCAGAACTTAGATTTCCCCATATACCGGTAACTTGGGTATTATCATAAAGATACCCAACCAAAGCATGTGTTAGAATGTATTGATAGTTTCGCACGCTTGCTGGCTTTATCAAATCTTGCCAATCTGGATTGAGGTTTTCAAGGTCAGCAGTATTAGTCCAATGCCAACCTTGTTTTATTTGATTGGCTTCTGCATTGTCGCTAGGTGCAGTTGCTATATAGATAGCGAGCTTAATCCTGTTCGCGATGTTATCGGTATTAACGGCACTATCCGTGAAAAGCGACGCTCTGTAATCGTAACTGCCAGATGCGCCAGACTCTTTCGGCGGAGGTGTATTGGGGTTTAAACAAAATGCCCTAAACTCACCTCCATCTTCCGTGGTAACAGAAAGCATGGGACTGCCCCAGCCGCTCCCGCCACCGCCAGCGAGTTTGTACTCAACCCATCCTACAAGGCCTTCTTCCTGTGAAGTCCCATTTCTGTCATAGCTAATAGTAATGCTGTCGCCATCTGCTGTAATTGCGTTGGTTTGTATGGTTTTTAATAGTTTTACTGCGAAAAATGTGCCAGCTCCAAGCGTAGTGATACACAGGAGCAATATTGCAAAACGCTTCACAAGCTTTACTCTTGATAGTTTTATCATTTATGTTTCCTTTGTTTATTTTTGTGTTAGACCTTTATGTCCCTTATTATATACATAAGCATTTAATTGTCAAGGCTTTTTCGGTAGATTTTTCCGATGTTTTTTAAAAAAATCTAAAAATATGCAAAATAACACTTTACAATATTAAAAAAATAGTCTAAAATAATAGTAAGATTTTGGAGCTGGTTAATATTAGTGCTCCAAATGTTAATAAAAAAAGGAGAAATGAATGGCGAATTTTGACCGTTCCAAACCACATATTAATGTGGGGACCATGGGTCACGTAGACCATGGTAAAACTACTTTGACTGCTGCGATTACCAACGTACTCGCAAAGCGTTTGCCAAGCGATGTAAACAAAGCAGTCGCTTATGACCAAATTGATAACGCTCCAGAGGAAAAGGCGCGTGGTATTACCATCGCTACTTCTCACCAGGAGTATGAGTCTGAGAAGCGCCACTACGCACACGTAGATATGCCTGGCCACGCAGACTACATCAAAAACATGATTACCGGCGCCGCCCAGGTAGATGGTGCTATCCTTGTGGTAGCTGCCAACGATGGTCCTTTGCCACAAACCCGTGAGCACGTACTTTTGGCTCACCAGGTAAACGTGCCAAAGATTATCGTATTCCTTAACAAAATGGATCTTGCCGACCCAGAGCTAGTAGAACTAGTAGAGATGGACGTACGCGACCTTCTCAACAAGTACGGCTTTGATGGCGACAATGCTCCTATCATTAAGGGTTCTGCTACCAAGGCTCTTGAGGGCGACAAAGAAAACGAAGACGCTGTGATGGAGCTGGTAAAGGCTATGGATGAGTACTTTGACGTGCCAGAGCACGACCTAGACAAACCATTCCTAATGCCTATCGAAGACGTATTCTCTATCAAGGGTCGTGGTACTGTAGCTACCGGCCGTATCGAGCAGGGTGTAGTACACCTAAACGATGAGGTAGAAATAGTAGGTCTTAAGGATACTCAAAAGTCCGTAGTGACTGGTATCGAGGCCTTCCACAAGACTCTAGACCAAGGTCAAGCTGGCGACAACGCTGGGTTGCTCCTTCGTGGTATCGAGCGCGATCAAATCGAACGTGGTCAGGTAATTGCTGCCCCTGGCACTATTACTCCACACACTGAGTTCGAAGCACAGGTATACATCCTTAAGAAAGAGGAAGGTGGCCGCCATACTCCATTTTCAAAGGGTTACAAGCCACAGTTCTACTTCCGCACCACCGATGTGACTGGCGAAGTTGAGCTTCCTGCTGATAAGGAAATCGTAATGCCTGGTGACCAAGTTACCTTCAAGGTTAAATTGCTTGCTCCAGTCGCTATGAATGAACAAGATCGCTTCGCTATCCGCGAAGGTGGCAAGACAGTTGGTTCTGGTGTTATCACCAAGGTTATCAAATAATCTAGTTTTCTAGATTGATAAAAATCCCCCGTTTAACTGGGGGATTTTTTTGTACTATCAGTATAATATGCTATAATATAGTTGGGTTATTTTTTAAAAAAAGTATTGTTTCTTCTGATAGGAGGTGAAAATGTGGACCGTGATAGATTTTTCGGTACTGTTAGAAGGGGTTCTCTATTCGAATCGGCATATACGACAGAAAACATACCGATGGATTGCTGCGCCATTATGAACGCCAATCGCTTACCCGAAGCTTTTGGCCTCAAACGGGCCGCGACATCGCATGAGAAAAGTATCAAAGAAATATATGAAATAGTACATAGCTGCTAAAAAGGAGGCGATTGCGTGAAGGACAAATACTTTGGTGCCGTTTATCAACATTCTCTTTATGAGCCATCTTATAATGAAGATGAGGTAATAAACCATCAAAATGTACTTAATGCCGGATATACGACCTCCAGCTATTTGGATGAAGACAAAGAAATGGACCCAATATTAAAAGAAGCCTACGATGCAATACCTGTATAAAACGAACCCGCCCACCGTCGCTTCACGCGGCGGTTTTTCTATATGATAAAAGGCTGCTTTATCTCATTTTTCATGAAATATGTTATAATATCAAAGGGAGTACTTTTACATAGCTGAAAAACATTATTTTAGGAGGAATGCTTTTTGACAAACTTCAAAGAAGAATATGCAAATCTCAAGCGCCTATGTTCTTGTAACGACCATGATGTATATGTCTACGCAAATAGTCTAAGCTACGCCGACCATTTTGACATCATTGTATACAAAGATGTCACGACCTTGCCTGACCTAGGCATTACCGTCGAAGTACCAGAAAAAGGCAAAATAGTAGCCGCAATCTCAGCAGGGTATTATGCTTTAGCAAAAAAATGGGGGATTCATACAGCATTTGTAGAGTCTAATTCTCCGTACCCAGACCGTACCGCTCTAGAGAAGAAACAAACCGACGATTCCTTCTACGATGCAGCCGAGGATTTGGACGAACGCACCGTGATCGAGTCTAGGATGATATTGTTCCCGATCAGATACTATGTTTATGGACACCTGTATGGACCTATCTGGGAAATGTACAAAAAAGGAGAACATAATATTTGCGGTGAAAAACTACCAAGTAAGTTGCTCGAAGGAGATATGTTGCCAAGGCCAATCTTTGTAGCGATTTTTGAGGACAATCAGGAAATGGTTTCTTGCTCAGAAATGGCATTCAGGATTCATGAGATGCAGGAAAAGCATCTTCTATGTAAAACAAGTGGGTGGTGCGCCAACGACCCTGGACGTAATTTCAATGGCCTCCTGACTGCACAAACCATCGAAAATTTCTGTTTAGGACTTTACCGCCAGGCATACAATCATGCACGTCAACGGGGGCTGATAATTGCAGGTTCCGAAATTAAGGTAGGGTTTTCTGATCCATTACAAGAAAATACCGCGAAGCTTTGTGGTAGTTTACTTACCCCGGACGTAGCTGATTACTGGGATGCTACGACCTGGGAACCTGGCACAACGGCCGAACGGTATGATAAAAAAGATCTGTATTGGGCTTTCAGTGGTATGACCATCGACAACGGAATCACAGTGGGTTCTAGCCAAAGGTACGAGGAAATATACGAAAAACTCTTTGACCGCCAATGGCCTAACAATAAAAAAGAAGAACAAAGATGGTTTTAAGTACTTTCCCAACAGAGTTTTTCAGCTTGCCCACCCCCCACTTTTTAGTGGGGGGTTATTCATGCTCAGAAGCATTCTCCAAATCTTATTTCCAAAACGTGTTATAATCATCCTATAAACATGAGGAAAATATGAGCGAAAAGAAAAATATCTACAACTTAACTATCAAGGACATGCGAAAACTAATTCGGGATTTCTCCCGCACTTTGTACGGCCGAACAATATTTTTCCTGGCCTACTTTGTACCAACAATGTCGTTTTTGACAATGATAGGTCTAGTACTGTCCAATATCATCGCCCCAGAAAATAGTTTATTCCCATACATCGTTAGCGCATTTTTCGTATTTCTAGGTACTTTCATCCTCGGTAACATTTATTACTACCACGAAGTCCGCATTTTTGCGGAAAAACGCTAGGCGCTCGCTTCGACATGCCAAACAGCCACACTACAGTGAGTTACTTTACAAATTCACTGTTTTATGATAATATCATGATAGCACGTTAAAAATTAAGGGGGTATGGATAATGCTTTTTTCTGATTTTACAATAGTTCTGTTGATAGTGTGTATAGTCTCTTACGCTCTCACCTTGCTTCTTTTGTACTGGGGAAGAATTCTCGCAATAATTCCATTATTGATATGCGTTTTTACTATTGTTTTTGCAGGTCTTGTGTTTGGAGTTTTTACCGAGAGACCGGATCTGAACATTGAGCCAAACGAAACACGTTTAGATACAGAAGTCTCAATGACGGAAGTTCATATTCGTCCGCTAGATAAAACTCCGTATTACTTGATACGGAATGGGGAAAAGTATATATACCGCAGTATGGATGGGGACGACGGAAAGGCTCCTGAAATTGACGTGTCTAGATGTGAAATAAAGTTTGGCAGCGAGGAGCCAAGTGTTGCAGTGCAAAGCACTACAATTACGCGTCGCATGGAGTGGCTTTTTTTATACAGCTACAAGACGGAACAAGAGGAAAAAATTTTAGTCACTGTTCCAAATGAAGGAAGTATATTAAATTTAGACAAATAACGTGCTACGGCCGGGCTTATGCCCGGCTTTTTCTTGGCAAAATAGTCTTAAGCGTTTTACTTTTGGCGGGGCCTATGAAATAATGGAGTTAGGGATGGGAGGTCCTTAATGAGTCTAGTCTAGCCAGGGAGGTGTAATAGATGAATTTATCAGCTCTCAAAGATGCATTAGAAAAGCCCGGCATAGGGAAACACCGCCACGAAATTGCAGGGAGTTTTAGAGGTAGAACAGATGTGCCGCTCAAATGGGTACGCAAGTGGCTGAAGACCGACTGGCATACTATTGGATGTAAATATCTGTGGCTTGCCGCTATGAATGCCTGTATTGGCCGGCCAAATGTGCCAGTGTATGTGATTTATCAGGGGCTATGCAAACCCGACCCCGATACTTTCAATGCGGCCATTGAGGCTTGCCGTGGGCTTAAGATACGGCCATCAATAATAAGCTGGTGGTATAGTTCAAGCAGAGTAACTTTGCGTATTGCAGCCATAACAGCTTGCATAGGTAGATTTGATGCGCCGGAAGATATAGTCAAACAGGGGCTTAAAGACCCCGACATCCGCGTAAGGCGTATCGTCAAACAAATACTAGGCTAGACTCCCCGGGCCCGCTCAAAGCGGGCCTTTTATTTTACAATAATATACTTTACGACACTGTACATGCAAACATACTAACAGCCAATATTCATAGGACTTTGTGAAGCTTCGAAAAAAATACAGAGGTAAACTTGACAAATCCAGCAATCTGTGATACAATTAAGGTATACGTACATTTACAATATGGTTAGGAGGTAACGTATGTCGATTATCGCTGTATTTATTATTTTTCTTATAGGTATCGCTAGTTTTGTGGCCACTTTAGTAAAGGCGCGCGACAAAATGCCCGTACTCGAAGACTCTATTGATCCCGACGAACTACCTGAACCTGAACGCACCATTCTGGGTATATGGGGTAGTGTTTCTATGGTAATATGCGTAGCATCATTCTGTCTGATGATGGGGTTCTTCTTCTGCTCACACGAAACTGTCGTGAGCAATGAGAGCACTGAGTCTAGCCAATACGAACTACTGAGAGTAGACAGAATCAAAGAAACAGAGGACGGTGACCTGTTCTATGTATCTTTTGCAAAAGATTCCAATACCGACGCCAGCGAAACAGAAACTTGCTATATCTTGTGTACAGGTAAAGAACAGGTCAATTTCGCGTTCGCCTATCTGGACAGCCAGGGGAAATTCACTCTAATGGGTCCTAGCACTTCAGATTGTACGCTAAAGTATAGTTCCGAAGCCGAAGTAGCCTCTGTTACCGTCTATCGCAATGAGCAAACACACCGTTGTGAATGGTGGTGTTTTTACGATTTAGAGATAACAAAGACTACTACAAAATACGAGATCTATGTGCCCATAAGTTCCAGTATCGGTTCGCTGCGTGGGGAAGTAGTCACAATTACGGAATAAATGTGCGTAGGCCGGGCAAATGCCCGGCTTTTTCCTGCGGTAAATACAGAGGTAAACTTGACAGATTTAGCAATCTGTGATACAGTCAAAGATACGCACATTAACAAAATTTTATTAGGAGGTGAAAAGTGTGCATTGGGCTTGGTTATTAGCAGCTTATTTCTGTTTTGGAATAACAGGTGGAGTTATTATTATTGCCGCGAGATATAGTAAGCATCATACTCGAAAAGTACTCGGGGTGGTAATTGGCGTAGTACTTGTCACCATTGCCGCGGCTTCGCTCGTGTTCATATTTGTTACAGCATTCGCAGGAAAGGAGACTGGGGTCAGGAGGCCACTGAATGGCTATACGGAAACCATATTCTTGGAGGACATTGGTTCACCAGACGATGACAAATACTACACTATTGTAAATGGAGAGTGGGTATATTCGTATCTGGATAGCGAAGGCGATGTACAGATTGGGCATGCCGATGCTGAGAACTGCCACGAATATAATGGCAGTCAAGATGGAAAAGCATTCTTGCTTATCACTACTACCAATTACGAAGTAGAACGTAAATATCTCTGTTTTCTATTCTATGATGAAGATTCAGTTCAAGAATATGATTTCTACACCCCCTAGCCCTAGCCCCGCACCGCTGCGGGGCTTTACTTTTTTTGAAAAGTGTGATATAATGGTGGTATATATTAATTAATTATCTAACCCTAAAAACTTACCGGCTGCCATCTAAGAGCATACCTAAGGTTATAGGGGAGAAAGGACACAATATGGCAGAAGCCAAAAAAGATGAAGGCCTAAAGATTCGTATTAGACTAAAGGCCTATGACCACCGCGTAATAGACCAAAGTGCGCGGCAAATAGTAGACACCGCTATCCGCACCGGCGCTAGCGTAAGTGGCCCAATACCACTACCTACCAAGCGTAGTACTTTTACCGTGGTAAAGTCGCCACACGTGTATAAGACCGGTGGTGAAGCCTTCGAAATGAAGGTGCACAAGCGTCTTATCGACATCTCCAACGCTACGCCCAAGACTATAGAGAGTTTGCAAAATCTCTCTTTGCCGGCTGGCGTAGATGCCGAGATAAAGATGTAAAGCTTTGGGCTTTTCTTTCAGCAAAGAATAGTCCAGAAAAAGAAATTATCTCTAATCGCAACTTAGAAGTGAATTCCAAGTTGCGATTTGTTTTAGATAGGGTCAATCTGGCGGATTTTATTCAAGAATTTAATATCCTCTTAGAATTGGGGGGATTTTTGGTGAGCTTGTGCTTTTTCACCCCTGTTAGGTGCAGTAAGATATGGTAGTTTTGGCCTAGAAGTGTTATAATAATAGTATGACAATAGCAAAGCTAAAAAAACGCTTTTATTTCGTGGCTGCGAAATATTTTCGGCATTTTGCAGATAAGACTTTACAGAGGTGGAAGCCACGCGTAATAGCTATTACTGGCTCGGCAGGTAAAACAACCATGTTGCACCTAGTAGAGCACGAAATGGGAAAAAAAGCGCATTATTCACACGATGCCAATTCGGCTTTTGGGGTGAGTTTTGATATATTGGGGCTAAAAGGTATACGGGGATCAAAACTTCGGTGGATACATTTGCTAATGGCTGCACCTTTTAAAGCTGTATTTCATCGCCATAAGGAAAAGTTCTACGTAGTAGAGATAGATGGCGAGCGCCCCCACGAGGCTGAATTTTTGGCTAAATGGCTAAAACCAGAGATTACCATATGGGTATCTATTGGGAGGTCGCACGCGGTACAGTTTGAAAAAGAGGTAAAAGAGGGGCGGTTTGACAGCCTAGATGATGCCATAGTGGCGGAATTTGCAACTTTGCCGCAAAATACCACCAAAAGAGTATACATAGATGCGAGCTCCAAGGCGATGAAAGTAGCCACCAAAGATATAGCCGCCAAAGTAATACCTATCAAAAAAACAGATATCAAAAAATATGTAGTGTATCCGGACTCTACAGATTTTACCTATGGCGATACCACTTTTCATTTTAACCACCCAGAGCCAAAGGATATAGCTTTTAACCTATTAGTGCTAAAAGATTTGATGAAATACTTGAAATTGCCATTTAATTCGGATTTTTCCGACATGCACATCGCGCCAGGGCGCAGTTCATACTTTAAGGGTAAAAGGGGCATAGATATAGTAGATAGTAGCTACAATGCTCATATGATATCTATGGCATCGGTGCTAGATATGGCACGTCGCATGCATGCCGAGAAAAAGTGGCTGGTAATAGGCGATATCGTAGACCAAGGCTCCACCGAGGCAGAGGAGCACAAAAAGTTAGCTCACCTCATAGCCGATGTAGCACCAGACAAGGTAATACTAGTAGGTAGGCGTACCAAAAAATACACCGCGCCCGAGCTCAAAAAACTCGGCGTGTCTGCTGTAGCCACTACAGACCCACGCAAGGCTCTAGAGTACATAGAAAAGCGCATGCGTGGCACAGAAACGATTATTTTTAAGGGAAGTCAGTACCTAGAGTGGATTATAGAAAAGCTCCTGGCAGACCCAAAAGATGCCAAAAAGCTTTGCCGGCGCGAGAAGGCCGCAGTAAACCGGCGTAAGAGTTGGGGGCTAGATTCGTAATGAGTAAACTTAGGTGCAACATAATAATAGGAGGAAAATGGTAGATTTATATATAATACA